>CALXTN010000007.1 GCA_944391405.1 uncultured Alphaproteobacteria bacterium
GTCGGATTAAAATCAAAATCAGGTATACATGCGTTAATAAATGCCTTGGAAGAAAGAGGCTTTATTCGTAAGCTTGCGCATAAGGCGCGCGCTTTGGAAGTATTGAAAGTTCCGCAAATTGAAGCGCATTTTGATGAAGGGGAGGAATTATCGGAACAAGAGCATTTTGCAAATGATAATGGAGAAGCGGAATTTTCTCTAATGATACCGTTGTATGGTAAAATTGCGGCAGGAACGCCAATTGAGGCGATTGCAAATCCATCGGAATATATTTATATTCCGAAAAGTTTTTCAACCAAATCAGAGTTGTATGCATTGACGATTGAAGGAGAGTCAATGATTGAAGCCGGAATTTTTGATGGGGATACAGCCATTATCAGAAGAGCGGATAGGGCTGAAAACGGTCAAATTGTTGTAGCGCTGGTAGATAATGAAGAAGCAACATTAAAAGTGTTAGATAAAAAAGGCGGTAATGAAGTATGGCTTTTGCCGTGCAATAAAGATTACAGTCCGATAAAATTAACAGCAGATCGTTTGAAAATACAAGGTATCTTGTATGGTATTGTCCGTAAATATAATTAAGAGGAATAAATATGACGACTATTGCAATTATCACAGCCATGGATAGTGAGTATGAAACGATCCATAAACTCTATGATTTTTTAGAAGATGGAGAGTTTCCGCAAGCTGAGGTTCATGGTAAAAAGATATTGCTGATAAAAAGCGGTATAGGTAAAGTCAATGCTGCTTTAGCAGCGCAAAAAGCTTGTGATGCGGGAGCAGATTTATTAATGACAACAGGGCTCGCTGGTGGTATTGATGATAGTTTACAACAAGGTGATATTGTACTGGCGGAAAAAGTATGTTACCATGACGTTTGGTGCGGAAAGCCTAATGAAAAAGGACAAGTTCAGGGCTTACCTTTATATTTTGAAACACGAACGAACATTATCGGAAAAATAATAGAAGGCTTGCCAAAGGGGTATCTGAAGGTAGGACTTACTGTGAGTGGAGACCAATTTATAACCAATGCCAGACGATTAAAAGAAATAAAGAAAGAATTTCCGGATGCTCTTGCTGTTGATATGGAAAGCGCATCTATTGCGCAAACAGCTTTTTTGAATGATCGCCGTCCATATATTTCTTTGCGCATAATCAGCGATGTTGTCGGTAAGCTCAATCAAGAAGAAGAGTATAATAATTTCTGGCAAAATGTACCGGAAAAAGCTGCTCTGATGGTGGATGTGGTCTTAAGAGCTCTTAATGAAGAGCGGCTGTAATTTGACCAATCATAACAACAAAGAAAAAAATAATTGAAGAGGGAGGCTCTCTTTTATTTTGACAGATAAAAAGTTGTAGTTGAAATATATTCCTTAGATAAATAGGCTATAAATCATAAATAAGGGATAAATTAGTTTACAAAACATGCGTTTTGGGAAAAAGGGGGATTCTCTCAGAGTAAATCTGGTGAAAGAAAAAGGGAAACAAGATTAGCCTTATTTCCCTAAAACTTTATTCTTCTCAAATAAGTTTATGCATATCACTTAACTAGTATGCATATAGCTCTTGCAGCGTGCTATAAACAACAGATGACAAAGAGATAAGATATCCGAAAATAATAATCAGTAGATAAATAGAAGCATATCTTAAACCTCTCATTTTGTGCGCATCATCAATAAAGGAAGCTGCGCCATAAACATTAGCATTACGTTCCTCTTCAAAGAAACCTGCGGCTATAAAAGTCTTAATACAATAATAACCATACGTAATTAAGAAAACCGCAGCAACTAAAAGAGATAACTGTAATGCGTAGGGATTAGTCGGAGTATAAAGTGCTATATAAAACGCACTAGCAAAAGTTAAAACCCAAGAGATCAACAAAGGCCTGAAAAATCCTTTCCAAGCACTATATCCGGCATCATGTAAACGTCTGGTAAATATAGATAAGTAAACCATAATTTGAATCAAATAAATCACAACCCCAAAAACAGTGGATAACATGGAAGAAGTTATAAATTCTAAGCCTAAGCTAAATAAAAGCAGAACAAAAATATTAATAAGCATAAAGCTCCAAAATTCATAACGCGAAGTTCTGCCTTTAAAGTTAAACATATTTTTGTATGCATGAAGCCAAGAGCACCAAGCTCCGCCACAACACCCTTGAGTGCAAGCTTCATCAATTGTATCAATGTCAACAGGATGTTCTTTCATTTCAGCAAATTTTTTAGCTTCAGCAATTTTAGCATTCTCTTTAACGGAAGATCTCTTAGTAGTAGCAGAAACAGTTTTTTTGCTTTTTTCAACAGCAGCCGGAGTTTCAGCTTTTACCTCAACGGCTTTTGCGGATCGTGAAGATTTTTTGGCATTATTTGGGGATTTTACGCTCAAAACCTCGCCAACAACATCAACATTATTTGTTTCAGTAACAAGTTGTTTAGTTGTAGCCTTTTTCGCATTAGTTTTAGACACGGCAGAAGTTTTAGCTGCAGCAGATTTAGACGAAGATACCTTTTTCTTAGGTTCTGCCACGGAAGCATCCGTTTTATTCTCAGAAGCTTTAAGCTTAGATGCAGTAGTTTTTTTACTAACCATATTTTCCTCACAAAAAAATTACAAATCAAATATATAATAATAAGACTGACAAGAAAAACAAGAGGGCAATAGCTTTAAACCACAGATTTTTCTTATTCAAAAAAACAATTAATAGCGATATGAAGTTCAGAAAAGGATTTTAGGCGATTTAAATTTCTTGGATTTTTCATCAAAAACAACTCGTAACACCGAACCATTTTCGAGTCGGATAGTTTTCTTCAGACAAGTTTCTGTAAAAATTCGTATAAGCATGCCATGAGTAACGAGCAAAACACGTTCACGTCCTTCTTCAAAAAGCTTATTGATAAGTTTCATAAAGCGTTGTTGCACTTCTCCGATAGTCTCTCCTCCAGGGTAGCTGATAGCATATCTTTCAGGATTTTTAATATCATTAAAAGCTTGATAGATATAGGGAAAAACCGCCTGAATATCATTTTTTTTCATCCCTTCGGCTTTACCGAAACACATTTCTCTTAAGCGTTTTGTATAATGAACAGGGAGGTCAAGAACATTACTTGCAATATCGGCACTTTTTTTAGCGCGTTTAAGATCGCTGGCGTAAATAGTTTCGATTTGTTCTCTGACCAATTTTAATGAAGCATTATGAACTTGAGAGACGCCTATTTCATTGAGCGCAGTATCAGTTTTGCCTTGCAGTTTACCTGAAGCGTTCCAATCTGTTTGCCCATGTCTCATCAAATACAAAATCATAACCGCTATTATTACCTTTTTTTATGTAGTTTTAAGAAAAAGAGCAATATCCGACAAATATTTCAGATTTTCTAATAGGTTAAAAGAAAAAAAACAGAAAATCAAGTTATAAATACAGATTTAAACACAATCTACTCAGTAAAAGCTTTTTTCTGCAAAGCGCAGAAGAAGAAACCATCGGTTTGCGTGCGCAGTGGCGAAAATTTAAGCCATTTTTCGCAATCAAACGGAAAGATAGATATATCCAGCGTATCTTTCCATAAATTACAGTGATTAACCGGTTCAAATTCAGGGTGTCTTTTAAGGAAAGCCTCAATTTGCTGTTCATTTTCATCGGGCAATACCGAACAAGTGATATAAATAAGCCGTCCGTTAGGAGCAGTATGCGTTGCACCAAAATCTAAAATTTCCGCCTGTATCTGACAAAGTTCATCAAGCCTTTGTTGAGATAGTCTATATTTTGCGTCAGGAGTACGACGCCACGTTCCGGAACCGGAGCATGGCGCATCAATAATAAAACGAGTATAGTCTGTGTCTTGCACTTTCTGAATAGTTTTAATGTTCAGGATATCTAATCTTTCCGCTCTTCTTTTAATGCGAGACAAACGCTCTTGGTTGATATCGTGCGCCCAAATAAGTCCTTCGTTTTGAAGAAGTGCGCCAATGGCTAAAGATTTGCCACCGGCCCCGGCGCAATAATCAATCGTTTTATGAAAAGGCTTAACACGGCATAACAAAGAGATAAGTTGTGAAGCTTCATCCATAACTTCAATTTCACCATCTTGATAAGTCATGCAATTATTCAGATTGATACGATCATGAGAACGCAAACCGATAGGGGAAAGCGGAGTAAAAGAAAAGAATAAGCCTTCTTTTTTTAAGCGTTCTTTGGCATGCTCTCGATTAACTAGATTAGCTCTGACATCAACCGGAGCTGTAGCGTTAAGCGCATCAATCAGCTGCGGATTATGGATTTTATCAAAGAGCCATTGAGGACATTCAAAGCAAGCGCATTCGGAAAAATCTTCAAAAAGTTTTGCTTTATCAAGAAGAATTTTCTCATCTTTGGAAAGAGGATAAGGGGCGTAATCTTCACCATTAAACAATAAATCCAAATCATCATCAATAAAGTGAAGAGCCGTAAAAAGACGAGCCGAAATAATTCCGCCGAACGCTTCTGTTAGATGCATTCTTTGTCGGATGATTTTCCACACATTATCCGCAATAAAACGTCTGTCTTTAGAGCCGATATAACGACGGTCTTTAAAATATTTATCAAGGATATTGTCAGCAGGAAACTTATCATCAAAAATTTGTTCCAACGTTTCAATAATGGCTTGAATTCTACTGGCGTCTTTCATCTTTCATCCTAAAAAAAGTAGTATAAAAATCCCCAAAACATGGAGGGAGTATAATCGATAAAAGCTTAATTTCAATGATAAAAACAGAAGTTTCCCCCAAGGAAGAATATTTTTTTATTGCCAAAAAAAGTTTTTTGTGCTAATTAGGCGACATTATTAATAGCCGAAAGAAAAATATATGGAAAAAATATTGGTATTGAATTCCGGTTCAACAACAGTGAAATTCCAACTTTTTAAGATGGATAAAGGTATCCATGAAGTGTTAACCAAAGGCATGGTGGATCGCATTGGGTTGCAAGGTTCAAAGTTGGTGGTAAAGCCGGACAATATGCATGAAATTGCGTGTGAATGCGCTGTATCGGATCATAAAGAAGCGATAAAGACAATATTAGATTATCTATCGCATAAATATCTGAAGAATACATCGGAATTATCTGCGGTAGGGCACCGCATGGGACACGGTGGCGAATATTTTGACCGTTCGGTTATTATAGATGAAGATGTTATGTCAAAAATTTATGATACATTACCGCTATTGCCATTGCACGGTCCGGCCTTTGTACACGGGGTGGAAGCAATGACGGAATTGCTTCCTGGGGTTATTCAAGTTGCTACATTTGACAGTGCGTATCATCAAAGTATGGATAAATCGGTGTTTACATATGCAATACCTAAAGAATATTATGAAAAAGATCGCATTCGCCGTTATGGATTTCATGGAACTTCCCATAATTATGCAGCGCAAAAAGCGGCTGAGATATTAGGTAAAAAGGGAAAATTTATCTGTTGCCATTTAGGGGGAGGCGCTTCTGTAACAGCTATTAAGGATGGTAAAAGTGTGGATACAACCATGGGTTACACGCCATTTGCCGGAATAATGATGGCAACACGCTCCGGAGATATGGATCCGTATATTCCGTTGCATATTATGAAAACGCAAGGAAAGACTGCAGATGAAGTAAACTTGATGTTGAATAAACAAAGCGGCTTGTATGGTTTATCCGGTGGTCATTCAGATATGCGGGATATTATTGAAAATGCGGAAAAGGGCGATGAACAGTGCCAGTTGGCAATAGATGCTTTTGTATATGGGCTATTGAAAAAAATTGGAGCGTATGTTGCAGTGCTTGGTGGAATTGACGCATTAATTTTTACAGCCGGTATTGGAGAAAATGCTTCATTAATCAGAGAAAAGCTCTGTCAAAGATTGAAATATTTAGGCTTGGAGTTGGATGAGGAAAAGAATAAACAACGTCCTGCGCCAACCGATATTAGTACCACGGAAAGTAAAGTAAAAGTTTTCGTTATTCCCGCAAATGAAGAACTGATGATAGCCAGCGAAACATTTGACCTGTTGGAAGAATTAAGATCGGCAGAATCTTGGGCAATATAATATAGGTTAGGTAAAGAGATGTTAAAGACGCTGATGCCATCGCTAAATTTGCTGATAAATGCAGATTATAAAGCCGTAAAGAGTAAAGAAAGCGAGGCAATAATTGCAGAAAATTTGCAAGGTTTACAACCGGTGGCAAAGCCAGAGTTGCGACAAATATCTGGTATTCCCGGAGCTGGAAAAAGTACATTTTGCGCCACACACTTGCCACCAAATTTTTTATTTTTAAGTTTTGATAAAATAATGACCACAATGCCATCATATCAAAAAGATTTGGCGCAGTTTGGTCAAGTAATTGCCTTTCAAAAAAATGAGATGACCGCCCGTATTATCGGTTATGAATTGTTACGCCGTGCAATGAATATGAAGTTGAATATTATGTTTGAACATAGCGGAACAAATCCGGCGCATTTGGAGTTATTCAAAAATATACATAAAAAAGGCTATCAGACAGCAGTGAATTTCATTGTCTGCGATACAGCACTTGCAATAAGAAGAGCAGAAGAAAGAGCAAAGAAAATTAATCGTTACGTTCCTGAAAAATTGATTTTGGAGCGTGCAGCAGGTTTTAAGCAATATGTATCGGCATATCAAAAATTAACCAAGTCGATAACATTCTACGATGGTGCAAATAATTTCCTTCCGTTAAAGAAAATTTAAGACAATCGGTGCGAATATCATATACAAAGATTAATTTTGTAAGGTGAAGTCCGATGAAAAAATATCTGTTATTATTTTCCGTATCAATGCTAGCATCATCAGTCGGCAGTGCGTGGGCACTAAGCGCATCACAGCAACTGAAAGCGACAAAAGAAATTTTTGTAAATGAATTCCATAAAATGGATACTAACAAAGATGACAAAATTTCTTTAGATGAATATTTGAGTTATCAGTTTGAGAATTTTCGTGCAAATATAATTGAAGCAGAAGGTTTTGATGGTAAAGGTAGAGTTAAAACTGAAACTGAAGAAACAAAATCAATAGCACCAGCCCAAGCAGAAAGTTCGCCAAAAGATGAAATGGACTCATTAAGTGATGTCAATAAGACATTACAAGCAATGGCCGATTATGAGTTAGAATTAGAGGATGATTTAACATTGGATGAAGACTGGGGTCTTGGAGAGACCAAGACAGAAGAAAAAGGCTTAACCAAAGAAGACGTTATGCTTGAAACAGACATCTTGTCGCCGGATATTCTAAAAGATGCGAAAGAGGCGGAAGCTACAACAACGCCAAAGCAGACACCAGCAACTCCGGCAGATGAACTTGATTTATCTGTATCAGAAGATGAAAATTTGAAGAATTTATTAGCAGAAATTAATGAAACACCGGAAGAAAAAGCCGCAAAACAAAAGGCAGAGGAAGAAAAAATAAAAGCCGAAGCGGAAGCTAAAGCCGCAGCCGAGAAAGCCTCAGCTGAAGCCGTTGAAAGAGAAAAGCAAATCGGTGTAATGCTGGAAACAATCAAGAAAACTTTGCCTAAAAAAATTGACGAGATAACCACCTGGACAGATATAGAATACAAAGACAAAGTGATTTCATACATCTATGAAGCAAATATAGATATTAGCAATGACAGCGAAACCGAAAAAGCAGCTTTGACGAAAAATATAGAGAGCGAAGCTTGTGGCAAGGCATATCAAGAGATGTGCCCGAAAATTAAACCAATGTTTATCAATGAAGGTATAAATCTGCGTATTCGCTATAAAGATAAAGTGGGCAACGAATTCGGTAAATGTGAGTTTAATCAAGAAACTTGTAAATAAAGAGCAGAAGAGAGGATAAAATGAGAAAATCAAAATTGTTATCAGCAACAGCTTTAAGCGTTATGTTGGCGTTCAGTACAAACACCATGGCAGCGCAAAATTTGGATAATATTTCGGATGAAGAGTTAGCCAAAGCCGTAGTGAGCGTATTGAAGAAAAATCCGAAAATCGCCTATGACGCGGTAGCTGCGTTTCACAAAGACGCCAATGCAAAGAAAGAGGCATCCGAAAAAAAATTAACTCCGTTAGAAAAGAGGGTTGCCGAAATATTGATGGATAATCCGCCGATTGTGGTCGGAGCATTACAAATCTATCAACAGCAAGAAGAGCAACAGAAGTTGTTGGAACAAGCCGAGAAGTACGAAAAATACGCCGATGAAATCAACAAAGCTGATTTATACGCCGGCAATCCGAATGGTAAATACGTTTTGGTAGAGTTTTTTGATTTCTCATGTGGATATTGCCGTACAATGGCTCCCAAAATTGAGAACATCATCAAAAAGAACAAAGATGTAAAAGTTGTGTTCAAACCGGTATCTTTCTTGTCACCAAATTCTGAATTGGCAGCCAAGGCTGCTGTAGCCGCACAAAAGCAGGGTAAATTTTTAGAAATGTACACGGGGCTGATGAAAGAAAGAGTTGTCAACGAACCGGTTATTGATAAATTGGCTCGCAATATGAAGTTGGATATGAAACAATTCAAAAAAGACTATGCGTCAGAAGAAACCAAGGAATTATTAGCAAGCATCAAGGAAACCGCCGACAAGATTGGTATGCGTAGCGTTCCGACTTTGGTATTGAATGGATTACCGTTGTATGCGGTGGAAGAAGTTCAAATGCAAAGAGCAATAGACGTATTGCGTGATGCAGAAAAATAATCCGCAAAGTCAAATGTGTGATGAAAATTCCGTTTCTGAATAAGGAGCGGAATTTTTTTAGGCTAAAAAAGAAGAGGAGCACAAAAAAAGGTTCTCTGTGCCAATGCACAGGGAACCTTCCTAACAGGGATAGGGTTACTTCTTCTCGCCGAGAAGTTCGTCGAGGTTGATGAGCGGGGATGCACCACCGCCAAAAACCTTCGGGAAGTTCTTGGCCAAAACTTCTTTGATGAGTTCCGGATGCTCTTTCAGGATTTCTCCTAAACGAGCCCGTACTTCATTTTCAGAAGCACCCTTCATTTTCATCGCTTCGGCTTCAGCCGCTGCCTTTAATCTCAAGGCCTCTGCCTCACCAGCAGCCTCAATCTTTGAGGCCTCAGCTTTAGCATTTGTTGAGATCTTAAGCTGTTCAGCTTTCTCCACAACAATTTTTCTCTGCATTTCCACCTTGGCCATTTCACTGACCGCATCTTCATAATCCTTGTCGAACTTCACCTCAATGATGTTAAGCTCGACATTTTCGAATAGATCGTGGTCATATCTCGGCTCAAAGTTTGCCTTCACTTCTGCAGACAAATCGGCTAATTTGCCGTTTATGTCTTCATAAGTCTTATTGGCAACCACCTCGGTAAAGGCCGCGTCCAACTGCGGACACAAAGCTTTCCCAACATATTCATTCTCTCCAATGGTTGCGTGGAGAGTATGAACGTTGTTTGGGCACACATTCCATGTAAGAACATAGGTCAGGAAGATATCCCGACGTTCACAGTTTTTCATTGCGTTTGTATCCTTGTGCGTCTGGCGGGTGATATCCACCTCCGACATGGAGGAGATAAACGGTATCATCCAGCCAAAACCAGCCTTGAAGCTGGAATTAGCCATTTTCCCCAATGTAATCTTATATCCGGAATGTCCGGGCATAATCACGTACATTCCATTAATAAAAACTACAAAGATAAATAATACAGCCGCAACCAGCCAAAATCCCCAGCCGAGGAAAATGGCAGCCACAATACTCACCACCGTTACGAGTAGCAACGGTTTAGTAAGTTTTTCACGCATAGAGAGAATCATGCTTGTGAAGTCTGTTGTCATATTTAAAAAAATTTGAAGAAACAAAGCACTTATTTATTTTTCAAAACTTCTTTTAACTTATAAATCCTAATCATCTCTCCACGTAGGAGCATCAGCGCAAGCGAACGCCTTCTAAATCAAGATGTTATAAGTGAATTGTTAAAGACCATAAATAACCTGTTACCAAGCCACTCATAATCCCCAACGCATCAAAATCTCTCCAAACAAACAGTAATCCCTGTTATGTTATAAAAAAATAATATTCAAACTAATCAACCACATAATATTCATCACGCCTATACTATACCACAATTTTGCCCCTCGGTCAATGGTAAAATATGTGTCGGAAGGCTTGCTAAGGCATTAAAAATATGTTATTCTGATAAAAAGTAAGCGAAGAGGGACGCGATGATGAAAAAAGATAAAAGCGAAGCGCTGTATGCGAATTATATCAAAGATGTGCTGGCTCGCAATCAAAAGGCGATAGACTACCAAAAGTCGCGTCAAGACTTCTGGCAAGATAAGCCTCGCGTTGAGGTGGAAAACGCTTTGCAAAAAATCATTGAGCAAGATAATGAATACCGCAAAGATAACAGTGGCGAAAAAAATCCCGGCAACGATTTGGAAACCTTAATCAAAACCGCGCCGGCGGAGATATTATATCGTGAATATCACGATAACGAAAAAGTCGCCGAAGCCTGTAAGAGTTATCAAGAAACCATAAAAAATGTGGATGCGGAAAAATTTAAGACCTTACGCCAAGCTTTTACCATGAAAATGGGGATATTGTATAAACAAGTAGTTCCAGAGGAAAAGCAAGAAGAATTAATCAACGATTACCTGAAAAAAGTTCTCAGCAAGCGAGAAGCGGAACAATATATGCGTGAAAGTATCAATGATGAGTTTAAGGGAATAGAGCTGGATGGGACACGTGACCATGGAAATTGCACCAAAGGTATTATGATTTCGCTCTACAAGTTGCAGAAGAAATATGATATTCCGCTGTTTGATAAAAATTTGGATAAAGAGCATATTGTGCACCCTAAAGAATTATCCGAAGAGTTGAATAAATATGTCAAAAAGTCCGAAAGTGGCTTATTAAAAGATATCAAAGGCATCAAAGCAGGAGATATTATCATGCTGACAAGAAACGTAAACGGCGCCCCCGGTCATGCGATGATGTGTTATGATTTTAATGAAAAAGGCGAACCGCTATTAATGGGGTTTAGCGATAACGCCAAAGAGGTTAACGCTTATCAATCAAGAGATGGCGCGATGCGAAGAGGGATTGTGATAGACATTAAATCATTTATTCAAGACCGTGCACAAAATAAAGAAAAAAGCCATTTAAAACAAAGCACACACCTCAAAAAAGAAAGTACAAGATGAATAATTTAAGCTAAGCGATTCTACAAAGGATAAATTGTTTATCAAGGCGCCATCGCAAGTCCATATTTTCGGCATTCACCATTCATCACTCATCACTCATCACCATTCTCCCCCATTGTCGCGTCAAGAAAGAGCTCAGCCAAAGGGGCGTGCTTTCGGCATTTTCCCCACAACTCGCCCCTCATTCCCTTTGCTGAGTCAAGAAAGCATTAACCGAGATGAACAATATTTTTCCCGAATTTCTGCTCCAACTCATCCAAAACTTTGCCTAAGCGTTCATCGCTTTTTTTGACAGGTTGAAACAAATCCAACTGCTCTTTTTCATGATACACTAACCCCAAAAGCGTAATTCCAACGCTTCTCCAAGTAATCGCCGGCGAATAGATTGCGTTCAAAAGTTCCATCGCCAAAGGGGTAATTTCATTTTCCTGATTAGAAGGAAAGGGGAGCTTTGCCCGTTCGGTAAAGACCTTAAAATCCTTGGTGCGCAACATAACTTCAATTTGCACGGCTTTAGCACCTTCACTGCGTGCTTTACGACAAGCCGTATGAATATGGCGGCACAAATCGGTTTTAAGCACATTAAGGTCGCGGCTAAATTCTTTGAGAGCAGAAGTTTGTTGAATAGAAAGCGGTGCTTTCCCTATACGTTCTACTTTAAACAAAGAAATTCCCGACAGCTCGTTTTTGAGATCCATCCCATGCGCCCCGAATTGCGCTTTAATCCAATAATCAGGGCGACAGACAAAATCAAGAGCCGTAAAAATACACTCTTCGCGCATTTTCAAAATCAATTTCCGCCCCACACCGGCTACATCCGAGATAAGTGTTTGCGAAAGGATTTTGCGCCTTTCTGCCGAGCCTATCGCAAAAACACCGCCATTGTTTTTAGCTTTATCGCTGGCAAGTTTGGCGAGAGTTTTAGTGGTTGAAAGCCCAATAGAAATCGGAATATGGAGTTTATCCCATACGTTCATTCGAATCATTTGTGCGGTTTTGAAATAATTTTGCTTATAAAGGAGCTTAGTTCCCGTCAAATCCAGATAAGCCTCATCTACCGAACACACTTCAACATCCGGAGTAAAAGACTGTAACATCGTCATAACTTTACGTGAGGTCGTTTGGTATAAATCATGATTGGCACGAACGTAAAGAATATCCGGAAATTCCTTTTTTGCCATAAAATAAGGCGCGCCCATTTTAAGCCCTAAAGCTTTGGCTTCTTTGGAGCGAGATACCACGCATCCGTCATTATTGGAAAGCACAGCCACGGCTCTTCCTTCTAATTTCGGATTAAAAGCGCGTTCCGCCGAAACAAAAAAACAATCACAATCCGCTAATGCAATGTAATGTTTCATAACCACCTCACGAAGAGAGAATAGGGGATTTTTTTTAAGAGTCAATTGTTTTGTTCTACTTATGTTCTAAAAATATATAAAAAAAGACGCTCTAAAAAAAAGAGCGTCTGTTAAACAATAAAAAATTAGTGTTTAGGCAATTGAAAAGCCCCATTTTCATCTGTGTTTAAAGTAATGTCTAGCCCATCGTTCTTCCAAATAATAGTAGGAGTAATAATGATATAGGCCATAGGGATATTATCTTTATTAAGGTGATAACCAATAAGATAGTTTTTACTCCCAATCGTACAAAGGAAATATCGAAACTTACCCAGGATTGCTAGTTTTATAGGCTCATCACAGCTAAGCGGTTTATAAACAGCAACCGGATGAAAATATGTGAAAGTTGAGTAGATGTCATAACTGTTCACATCCAAAGAAATAAAACTACTCCTAAATAAGAAGCGCAAAGTACTAAGATCAGGAGAAGTTTTGTCAACAAAAACCAAATCAGTAACTCTATTTCCTAGTTCTGTCCCATATTCATAACCATTGCAGATAACACTCCAAGATGAGAAGATATGCTTAAACAGAAAAAAACCAGAATTAATAAAGCGAACGTCGCAACCAAAAACTTCTCTGCCACTCCAGATGACCTCAGTTTGACCATCTGTATATAGGGCGATAATTTTCACAACAGCTTTTTTACGCCGCATTTCTGAAAGATTTCGTCTTTTAAAATCAGCCTGAAAAATAAATATTCTCAATATTTTATCTTGAAATTGCAATGAGTACTCAAAGGCTGGATAAATAATAAGATGTACCATAAAAAGCACTACAAAAACAGATATCCAAGCAGCTATAGTTTCCCATCCAATCAAATAAAATAAGAAGACAGCAATCCATCCGCCAATAACTTGATGGTCAAAAACAGCACATCCCCAACAAGCAGGATTTAACAAAGTGCTAAAACACATTTTTCTAAATACAACAAAATTCATAAAATAAAAATTTAAATGAAACAATAATTATAAAAAGCGTGGCGACTATATGAGATAAAAGAGGAAAAAGCAAGAAAAATATTGCAGTAGATAGAAAAGTTTTTTACAATCTCTCAAAGCAAAAAAAGGAGAAAAGAATGCCAAGAATTGCAAAGTTTGAAAAGGTAAGTTTTGAACAATTTAATACAGCATGGAAAAGTGTATTTTTAGCAGATGATGCAGAAATAAAAAGCATTTATGAAAATATCAAATTGCCCATGCGCGCCACTTCAGGTTCAGCCGGATATGATTTTTTTACGCCGATATCCATAACATTACATCCTAAAGAAAATTTTTTATTACCAACGGGTATTAGAGTGAAAATAGAGGATGGATGGTTTTTGGGGATAATGCCCAAATCCGGATTAGGTTTTAAATATAGACTGCAAATGGATAATACAATTGGCGTGATAGATAGTGACTACTATTATTCGGATAACGAGGGACATATTTTTGTAAAATTAACAAATGATAGCAACAGAGATAAGATTTTAGAATTAAAAGAAGGAGCGTCGGTATGTCAGGGAATATTTTTACCTTTTGGCATAACTTACGATGATAATGCGACCGCCAAGCGCAATGGTGGATTAGGTTCTACTTCAAAATAAAAGCTTTCGCAAAAAAATGATAAGAATAGCAAAAAAGGAAGAGTGAGAACTCTTCCTTTTTAATGAGATATTATTACTTTTTGGGTTTAAAAGGGATAATACGAGAATGTCTGTTTGTTGAAGAGACATTTTTCTCATCATTTGTTGAACCGTCAATGTTTAAAACTCTACATTTTCCATTGACTGATTTTTTGTTTTTAAGATTAGTCTTAATAGAAAATATTTGCGTTTGCATTGTTGGCTCCGGCTCAGAAGCATTTAAAATTTGCTCGTTAGGCATATCGGATTGAGCAATAGAAAGTTTACTTTGTACCTCATTACGGTTAAAATAACTTCCTAAGTCTTTACAGTAGCAAAGAGTATAGTTCTCTCCACCGATAACAACCGTTTCGCCCAATTCAACAGGATATTCTGTTAATCCGCCTTTTTTTTTTTTTTTAATTAAAGACATATCATCATGACAGACAGGAAGCCAAAATACATTTTCAATATTTTCTACTTCAATAGACCAACACGTACACACAAATTGCCGTGTTTCTAAAGAATAGATTCCCACCGGATAGACTGATACAACATTTTCTGTTCCCTCTAACTGTAAGATAGCAAGCATATCATTCTCAGTTAAAATAGAACGTATTTTTTTGATAACAATCTCTCCGGTTGATGTTAAGATGGCTGCAAATACCTCATCTTTCCAGAAGATAAATGTATCTGAGGAAATAGGTTTGACCTCAAGTAATTGTAGATCAAAAATTTCCGTATAATTATCCAACCTAAAGGCTGGAATCATGGAAATTATTGATTTTTTCCGAGTATCAATATGCAGCCAAAATATCAAACAAGGATAGCGAAGTGAATTGAAAAAAACGCTTCCCAAAAATACAATACCGCCTTTGCCAAATTCTTCTTCAAAAAAAGTCCTAGCCTCAACAGAATTTTCAATAAAGACCAAATCTTCCGCCGAAGCATATTGCTCCGGATCAGAAATAAAACCTAATTTTTTCATAAAAATAGTATTTAAAGGTTATACATAATCATATCAAAGCAAAAATAGGATACATGATATTATTGTGTTATGTCAACAGTTTTGTCAAAAAAAAGACAATAGATATTACATGACTTTGATTTTATGTAAAAGAACAAAGATAGCAATAACTTCCAAACGGCCCAAGACCATAATAAAGGCAAGTAAATACTTAACAAAAGGTGTAAATCCTGCAAAACTGCCGGCCGGTCCCGTTGCTTCTGTCAGTCCAAGTCCAGAGTTTGTAATATTACCGGCAACTGCTCCTAGAGCCGTCAAAAAATCAACACCGGTCATTGTAATTACCAGAGTAAAGAAAACAATGGCAAACAGAAAGCCTAACACCATGACAAAAACAGACGCCACAATATTATCATCAATGACTTTACCACCGGCTTTCATAACGGCGACCTGATTGGGAGAAAGAGACGTGGTTGCATTTTTATTAAAAAATGCGGCGATAACCTGCCATCGAAAGATTTTAATAGAACCGGAAGTAGAGCCGGTACATCCCCCTGTAAGAAAGAGGATAAAGAAGACTACTGGAACCCATCCACCCCACTGTATAAAGTTGTAAGAAGAAAGTCCTGTTGTTGTCATGGCCGAAATAACATTAAAAGAAACATGTCTAAAAGCCGTAGTGAAATCAATCTTGGCAGTGAGCGCATGAAAAATAGAAATACTAAGGATATAAAAAGCAACAACTTTAAGAAATGCATTAACTTGTTTATTTCCGGTAATAAACGAAAAACTTCTTTTTTTCGCAATCAGAATAAAATATGTCATAGGGAGCGAGCCAAGCAACATAAAGATACCGATAATAGCTTCAATAGTAGGACTATCAAAAAAGGCGACGGAATTATTTTTTGTAGAAAGACCGCCGGTACATAAGGTAGCCAGAGCAAAGCAGATGGCATCAAACCAGTTCATACCGGCCCATTTAAGCAAGAGAGCGCAAATGATATTGAGAAGCACATAGGTAATAATGATATCTTTGGCGATATAGCGAACCTTAGGCAAGAATTTCTCTTCGGTATCGGAGTTTTCTTTAGTGAAGATGTGCATACCACCGATTCCCAAGAAAGGCATAAGAGCGACGGCAAAAATCACAATACCGACACCGCTGACACCATTAAGAATAGCGCGCCAGAAAAGGACAGACTTTGGCTGAGCTTCCACGTTGGTTAAAATGGTTGAACCGGTAGTAGTTAAGCCGGAAGTTGCTTCAAAAAGAGCATCGGCATAAGACGTAATATCTCCGTTGCCATAGAGTGGTAAAGCGCAGATAAAAGGACAAACAAGCCAGCAAGTAACGGTAATGAGGTAACCTTGCAAGATAGAAATTTTTTTAATTTTGCCGTAATTGGCAAGAAACAACATTCCGCCCAAGAACATAGAGAGGATAGAACATTCGATAAAAGTAACATCAAAATGACCGGAATAATACTTAAGCACGATGGCAGGCAAAAGCATCAGTGCGCCCCAAACAAAGATAATAAAGCCGTTAATCATCAAAACCGGTTGCCACATCAAGAAAATCCTCTTCTATTACAATCTCCAACATAATATAAGCGGTGGGTGTATTTTTCAATCGCAACAAGATTTTATCCACTTATGAAAGGAGATAAAAATAAAAAACATAAAAAAAGCTCCCCGAAGGGAGCCGAAATTTAAACTGCAACTTATTCAAAATAACGCTTATCCGGCGTATTGATGAGCCACTGCTTAAATTTACATTGTTTTGTGAATGGACCGCCGATGAAGTTCAGATATTCATCAATGAGGTTCTTAATGCCTTCATCGTATTCCTCTGGGGTGTAGGAATTGCGGGCAAACAAATCCGAAAGGATAATGTTTGATACCGCTTCCTCGTGAGGAATACCGTAAAGAATTTCCTGATAGTTCGGCCACCCCATATTGGAGTAGTTGACGATAATATCACGGAACTTCCCCCAGTCGGCATTGAAAACCCCCGGCATCCCGTAGCGTTCGGGAGACTGTGATTTTGTCACGCCGTTAAAGCGAATAGTATCTTTCTTTAACGGGCCCAAGCAAGCAGCAATATAACCCAGATAAATTTCAGATATCTTCGCTTCAGGAATGACCACCTTGTCAGTTTTCGGCAAGAAGATAGGGCAGTGCGTCAACACGAGGTTGACTTTTACCGCCGCAAATTTCTCTTGCTTCAACTGCCACATCCACTCGGCAAGCAATCGCCTGTCATAGAATGGATTGCCTGAGCAGATGACAAAAGTAACCTCTTTGAGCCCTTGAGATACGGCAAAATTGTATATCTCAATAAGATTACCCTCAGAGTCGTCATCGTTGCTCGGAAAATAATTCCGATGGGCATAGTCCTCACCGGTCATAAGGGACATCAAGGCTGTGTAGGTGTCATACTCCGTTTTGCGGATAAGTCCGCTGTTACGATAGAACAACTTCTTGAACAAGCCCTTATTTCCCTCCTTACCGGAGGTCAGGAACGGTAACGTTCTCCTTGTTTTTTTTGCGTAAAAACGCAAAATCTCCATTGCAAACAGTGGCGCTGTTAAGAAACCGCTGAAACAATAAAGATACGGGTTGACCGTGTTATGTGGCAAATCGTACAACGAGCATACGACTGCTTTAGACGTTCCCCCCTGAGCGTTGGGATATTTGAATGTATCCCCAGGTTTCAATCCGCCGATTTCTTCCGCATAGCGGAGAGTTTCGGCATCAAGTGTAACCTGACGCTGTTGCGTGACCTGCACACGTTCCGCCATAAACTGTCTTCCGGCAGCGTTACAGCGATAACCGTTTTCACTCATCAATTTCTGAAAATCTTCGCGGTTCGTATCCACGAAATCAAAATAATTTGCCATAATTTTTAAAGTTTTTTTAGTTTATAAATATATTTTTTAGACCTCAAGAATACCACATTTTAAAGGCAAAGTCAAACAGATAGAAAAGAAAACGAGCGTTAAAGAGATGGCTAAAAAGAAATGCGCCACCAGATAAAAGCACTCAAAAAGGCAAATACGCTAATAAGAATAAGGACGCAGATTTGCCCTTTGCGTGGGATGAAATTACAAAATTGTGCCAACAAAATCGCCCATGCGAGGGTAATAATCGCCACATATCGAAAATCTTGATTGCACATATACGGGTGCATTAACCCAAAAGCGACTTGCCCCGCTAAAATCCCCAGAAGTAAGACAATTGCAAACCAAGAGTTAGTAGCTTTTTTACAGAAAATAAAATAAAACACCACACCCCAGAGCAACAGTAAAATCGCTTTGAATATCCAGATAAGCATATAAATAAGCGGCATAATATCATCAGCACGATACGAAAAGTCCCATTGCCCGAAGAGAGCCGTTTTCGTCATGGTTTCCCACAGGTTGATACCAAAGTCGTTATAAAACATCCGTTCATAAAACCAAGCCCCCAATGGGTTAAATCTTTGCCAATAAGAGTAAGATTTGAGAGATAAATGCTCTTGCGGTGGCACAAAATCCGCCCCAACGTGTAAGAAAAAGTGCTGATACAAAGGCCAAATCGCCAAGCCCCCAAGTAGGAATATGCTAAAAATGCTGATTTCAAGCCACGTTTGTTTGTCATTATGTTGAATAAGCCGTAAGAGTAGAATAATCTCGGTTAAAGGCATAACTACAATAGCAGAAAGTTTGGTAAGTGCGGCAAGCGTTGCGAAAATAAAAAGATAAATTAAGTTTTTGCGCTCCCCATTTTGGTAGTAGAGTAGGGAATAATAGATTATCCCTGCCTGCAAAGGCAAAAGCAAGCAATCATTATTAAAAAATCCGGAGATGGCATTATAAGCCGGAAAGAAAACAACGAGCAACAAACCACAAAAATAGGGGATAGGTTGCAGATTAAACAGTCGTAATATTTTATCGCAAATAAGGTAGTAGCCTAACATATAGCAACAAAAAGCCACCTGAGCCGTTTCGGCTGCAATTTGTATACTATCTGTAAAGATAAGGGCAAAGCGCATTTCCGCTGCCGCCAAGAAGAAATGCAAAATAGGGTGATAGGTTGAGTATGAAGGGCGGGTTAGGAGAGGATTTTCGTTCCAAAATAAGAAATGATTATCTAAAATATACTCAATGTAATTAAAGCACGATGCAAAATCATATTGAATATCGGTGTGCCCCGTATTGGTAATCAGAGAAAGATTGAAGAAAAAAGCCATAAAAATAAAGAGCCATCCATAAATTGAAACGTCGAAATCAGAACGATGTCGCTTAAAAATAGGAGCGAAAATAAGAAAAAAAGCAAAAATCCATACGCTCCAAATATGAATCGGTAAATAAAAAGAAAGCAAAGCCGAAATAAGAGCGAAAATTCCCCAAGATAATCGTTCTTTATTTTGTAGATTCAGAGGATTAAAGGCAAAAACAATCGCTAATCCCCCCCACAAATTAAGTTGCGCATTATTGAGTTGATAAATATAAGCAAAAAGAAACAATGTAAAAAACATGACAGCAGTAAGTAAATATGAAGAAAAAGGAAATTTACGAATAAAACTTTCCACGACACACTCTCTGCGAAAAAATATTTAAAAACAAGTATCAACTTTTTAAATTTCAAGTCAAGTCTGAAGATAAAAATATCAAAAGCTTAAGAAATTGTAAAGATTCAAGTGGTTAGCGAAAAATAGTGGAAAAAAGTGCTTGCCAGTATTTTTAAAATATGATATTTTAAATTATAAGCATAAAAAAAGAGGTGCGCTATGGGTATTATGGATTTATTTAATAAAAAAGAAAAAGACGCAGACGAAATTTCCGTAAAAGAACAGATGAAACAAGAAGCCTCTGCAAGAGAAAATATAGAAATTGAGGTTTCCGGTACAGAGAGATATAGAGAAGAAGCCAAAGTCCGTCATATTAAGGATATTGTCAAAAATCCGTTAAACCAACTGCGAATAGATTTTTCTCAAAAGTTTCTAAGTGGTAATCCTGATGATTATACAGAAAATTATGTAAGAGAATTACACAAAAAAATAGCACAGATGTTTGAAGATAGCGAAGAAAGAAAACAAATCTATGCCTCTCATCAAGAAAATTTTGAGCATTTTTTAGCAACAGGAGATATAAAAACGCCGCTAAACCTGAAAGATGAAGAATCACAATTCTTCTGGGGCGTGGCTTTAGGTCTATATGCGACTCATCCGGAAATACAATTAAAATGGGACATCAAGAATCAAGCCGAACGTATTTCCAAAAGTACAATATGGCGTCGTATATCATCGTCATCATATATGCAGCAAGAATTGCAAAAACACGCAATGATAATAGAAAATGCGGTAGATAATCCGGATACCAAGTTGGTGTGGAGTGAAAATGGCTATCCGAATATCAGCTATTGCTTTGTTCAGGACAAAAATATCATTATTGACGATATGTTGTGGACGTTGGTAACTGGTGTTGATGCAGCCGCAACAGCCATAAATCATGAAATCGCACACTCTAAAGGGACTCAGTTCACTCAAAGTAAGCGAATGGAAGAAATAAAACAAAGACAAGAAGTTTTAATTCAAGAGATGAAAGATAGTGCTGAACGCAAAGATATGGAAGGATGGAAAAAAGCAGCAAAAGAGGCAGTACGGTTAAAAGTAGAATACAGTTATCGCTTTTATTTCTTTGATGAATTAGAAAATATGTATGCAAATCGGTATGCGGTAAACTTTGGTGGTGATTTTGATAAAGCACACTTAAATGAGTTAGAGACAGACGTCAACGTTGGAAGAAAATATCTTGCTCCGATGAGTATAAAAGAAGCAGAAAAAGAATTAAAAGAAAGCGCGGAAAAACGCATTGCGCACGTTAAAGCAATTGCACGGAATAGTTTTTTTGCAAACAACCAAATTATTAACGATTTAAAGAAAAATGAATGGCACAGTTTACGTTTATATCCAGAATTGTTAAGTGGTGTAGATAAAGATGGACGTAAAATGAGTGCTGCCGAAAGTTTTGAGAAAATTAGAGAGATCTGTGATAAATTTGAAACTTCGCAGCCAAATAAAGGGTTAAAAGAATTAAATGCAGATTTGTACAAGAAAAGAATGACAACAATGAGTAGTCGTCGTATAGCAATGGTGGACGAGTTCTTTGATATGTTTGTTGCTCCGCATATGGAAGAGATATATCAAAGAGAAGAGAACAATTTAGAACAACAGCTTCAACAAACACAGAATCCTCAACAAGGAAGTCAGCAAGGTCAGGGTCAAGGTCAAGGACAAGGACAAGGTCAGGGGCAAAGACAAGGACAAGGAGGTGGAATGGATGGAATGCCACCAATGCTTCCACCACCTCCAATAGATAGTAAACAACAAACGAAAGAACAACAATCTAAACAACAAAATAATCAAGACCAAAACCAGCAAGGTCAAGGTGGTCAAGGCCAAGATCAAGATAAGCAACAAGGCGATAAAGACCAAAACCAGCATGGTCAAGGTGGTCAAGGCCAAGATCAAGATAAGCAACAAGGCGATAAAGACCAAAACCAAAATGGTCAAGGCGGTCAAGGCCAAGAGCAAGATAAGCAACAAGGCGATAAAGACCAAAACCAGAATGGACAGGGCGGTCAAGGCCAAGATCAGCAAGGTTCAAATGAGCAATCAAATGATACATCAAGTAAGCAAAATAGTCAATTTCCGGATACAAGACAATTTGAGTTACCGGATACCGATATTTATCATCCAAAGATGACGGAAGACAGGGCAAAAGAATTATTGGAAAAAGCCGAAACGATAAGAGAGTTAAAACGTAGGGGAGAAGAAAATGAGGTTAAGTCAAATGATTTACCAAAGCAAAAGCAAGACGATGAATATGGGGATGCACCACAAAAAGTAAAAGGAGGTAACTTAGATAAAAAAGGCAATAACAAAAAAAATAACAATAATCTTGAAGACTATTTACCGCAGAATGATATGCCAGCTCTAATAGACATAGATGATATGAAAAAGTTGACACCGGATAATATGCGTGCGGCACAATTTTATCGGGAAGGAAATTGGGATGAGTATCAACGTTACGTTGCACAATTCAAGAATGAAATTGCGATGGCGAAAAAGATGATTAAAGAAATCATCAAACAAAATAAGTTTGACAGTGTTAAGCGGGGTAAAGAACAAGATAAAGAAAAAATGACAAAATTACCAATACAAGGAGGAAGAACAATAGATTTACAACGTCATGTAGAATTACAAAAGAAATTGCGTCGAAACGACCCCAATATTTCCAAGAGAGACTTGGAACGTTTTCGCACAAAATATAAGTATTCAGAGGAAGAACTTATCAAAGAAGTTCAGCTTCCGCAATCAAATTTTGGTATTTTGATAGATGGTTCTGGTTCCATGACAGGTAGACCGTTTGAGAGTGCTCTGGCTATATCTTGTATTTTATACGAAGCGGCGCGCAGTTTCAAAGAAATTAATGTTTACATTTATATGATGGGTGAACCATATCCTTTAACAGTTGCAACACCGAATAACAAAACAAAAGAAATCGGTAAGAATATAGAAAGTGTTCGTGAAGGTCAAGGGGGCGCAAATGACTATTTAATTCCGGCAGTGCAACAGTTCTTAAAAGATGTATCAGAAGATATGAGGAAGCATCCTCATGTTAAGAGTGGTTTTACGCATATCTTTTCTATTACGGACGGTGGAAATGATGACTATTTTGAAGGAAATATGGTCAATGAGTGTTTAAGAACGATGTTAGAAAAGAACGAGCAGCTAACCTTTGATAGTTTCTTTATGGGAAATGAAGCTTCAGGTGGCGGCGGAGGATACACCAAACCATTAATCCATGAAATGCAAAGATCGGGGTGTATGCGTATTGATTATGTTGATGGAATAGAGAGAGGAGAACAAATTCCTGAGAAAATCATGGAAATGCTAAAGAAAAGATTGAAACATAGTACAATAAAAGAGCCAATGACGAATGGCATTAAGGAAAAACTAATAATTGAGACCTTAAAATCCATGAAAAAGCGATAGAATAAGGATTTATTGATTGCAACAATATGTAAATTATGATAAAATAAAGCTAGATTGAAGCCAAGAAAATTTAAGGAGAACAAAGATGGCGCAGATATATAGACATAAATTTGGAACAGAGGAATTTCCGGTGCCAATATTAGATAAAATAACTGGAAAAATCCAGTGGTTGGCTTCAGAAGAAGATGCAATATATATTCCGACAATGCGAACCGAGAGTAAAGAAGCAATATATGGGCGCTTAATTCGTCAAGTCGTGACTGATCCGACAATGATGAAAGATATGACGGAAATGCTGTTAAGATTAGATAAAAGCCGCACTCCGGAAGAGAGTAAAAGCTATGGATATACGACCATGGGGGCTCCAGGTAATGGTAAGACCTTTTTAAGTAAGGCGATAGGATCGTTGGTACACCCGAAAGGTGCTCTGGTTGTAGACTGTAACAATATAGATAATCCGGATGAATTATACAAGGTAACAACATTTAGTGTTGATGAAACGAAAAAACAAAGAAAGATAGATGCCAGAATTCAAATGGGAAATATCGATGAAGAACAGGCTTTATCACAAAATGCTATTGCATATATGAAAAAGATGTTTGGTAACGATGTTGTAACTCAAGAAATGCGTGATGGTAAAAGAATTACCGCAATAGACTGGGGTGCTATAAAAGGTGAAACAGCATATATTGAAGGAGTTTTGGATAAAGTGATGGAAATGGAAAAAATTCCATACGAAAAAGACAACAGCTCATTAGGGTTCGTTGTATCCAATGGACCTTTATTACGAGCTTTAGTAGACCCAAACTCACCGGATTATGGACGTATCGTTATTCGTGACGAGTCAAATCGAGGTCCAGCAGTAGATGCGTGGTTAAAAATAGAAGCCTTTTTCTCAGAGCCGGGAGCTGATGAGTTAAAGTTGAAAGGTGAAGATGATAAAGAATTTACAATTAAGCGCTCCGAAATACCAGCAACATTTATGTTCTTAGGCACAGCAAACCAAGCAACGGAAGATATGGGAATGAGTGCTAAAGAGATGACCAAACCAATGATATCACGTCAAGGTATGGGAATTGATATTCGCCAAATTGCTGATCCGGAAAAAGCTGACTACTTATCAAGAACCTTAAAACATTTAACAGGAGTACCGGCATATCATGTATATATGATGGATCCGGAAACGTTTGATAAAAATCCGGAGATGTTGGCAGAAACACTGATGTACTTCAGAACTGTTGGTTTAACACCGGAAGAAAAGAAAAAAATACCACAAGAAGAATTGTTTAATATCAGACATATAGATAGAACAATTAAAGTGGCAATGCAATATGGATCATTACTTTCAGAAGCGGAAAATGTTATTTTAACAGCATCAAAAGATGAAACATTGCCAGAAAGGTATACAGCATATCTTGAAAGTCAAGCAGTTGTCGATTTAAGATATGTATTTAAGCTTTATCAACACTCAAAAATAGCACAGCCAAAAGGAAAAACCGGTGTGAATGTTTTTGCAAAACTAGGGCACACCACCAAAGCCCAAAGCCAAGAAGAAGTGGCATGGGAAATGAATAAACGCATAGCCAAAAGAGAAAAAGAGCAGTTACTGGTCAGAGGTACAATGCTAGAGAATGAAGTGGCTGTCAAATTAAAGGATATGCTTATTCCAGACAGCATTAACAGTCTGTTAAGGGAATCAGAAAATAAAGAAGAAGATTATAAGAAGATTGAAGGATATTGGAAAGGATTAAAGCAAGCAGCCAAAGGGTTAAATTTTGAGTTTGCTGGTTATATTGGAGAAGATTCTGTATCAAAATTATATAATGCGCGTCCTGAAGATTTCCCTAGTGTCGAATTAGATGAGATAAAAGAAGTCCTAATAGCATCAATTCGTGAAGAATATAAGGATGAATTAAAAGGTCAGCATTTAACGGCAGATGATGTTTTTGACGATACAACATTGCAAGAAGCAACCCAAATGTTGGCTAAAGAAGATGAATATCAAAGGATATTTGTTCCAAACTATGAATTAGAAACAACTCTGGATAAGCCATTAAAACAAGTATATATAGCTTCAAATCGCGAAGAAAGCATGGAAGAAATAGATAGAGAAAGTTTGATAACCACAAATCAATTTGCAGATAGCTTTATCATAAAAAGCATGCGTAGTCATAACATGAAAAAATATGCGAAGGAAAAACCCCACTGGGATGAGGAAAATTTAGGAGGAGATGAAGTCAGTAAAGAAATAGCCTTGGGAGAAAACAAATATTTTAATACAGCATGTGTTTTTGTAAATGATGAAGAGAACAAAAAAGTAGGCCTCGCTGCCATTGTATATAATAAGAATAACCAAAATGCAATTATTTTAGCAGACTTTGATGTTAGCGAAGACGATAAAGCGAAATTAAAGAAGAATGGCGTATTCTATGTCAATTTGAATGAGGTTAACGAAAGTGGAGATTATAGCATTATTGGTAATTATTTGAGCCAGCAAACAGCCCCATGTGGAGAGGTTAATAATGCGCAAGTAGTTGCATCATTGATGATGAGAATTGATCCGGAATTAGCAACAACCGGTGATGATAATGCAGCTGAATTTTGCCAGTATCTCCAAAATATGGGAGAGAGCGATAAAAATAGGGTTGATGCAATACAGTTAACCAACGTTGAGTTTGAAAAAGATGTACCGATTAATATTGCTATAAACAAAGCAAGACAAGGGAGATAGTTATGACAGAAAAAAGATATAACAAAGACCAGATAGAAACAATTGTACTACAAACAATTATGGCTCGTCCGTACAAAGATTTTGGAGGAAATCGAGTATATTCGGTAAATGCAGCAGGAGAAGAGGCCGTTATAAAAGGCCTAGCCGGTACAAAAGAAATAACCAGTTTGTATGAATTGGAACAAGCTGTTAATGAACCAGAGGTAAGCAATATATATATTGCCAAAAATGCTTCAGTAACCAGTAAAGGTTTAAAGGGTGTTTTAGAAAGAAGTTCATTAACAAAAGACATATTTTGTGCCTTTGATGTAAAAGACTAATGGTTATATACATCTGACGTAGTAGTAGAATGCTGAAACGAATAGAGGTAACGCATCCCCAAAGTCCACTGGCAACAGCTACGGAAGTGATGAAATTCCGTAATGAAAAGAAAGTTCTGACACCGGAATTTTGCATCTCAATCCTAGAAAAATCAGATAACAGCAGCGTATCATTTAAGTTGTTGGAATTGATAAAAACACATTTGGAAAGAAAACCGCAAGAGTTGGAGCAATATGCTGCAATAATGGGGGAGTTGTGGTATCGAAGTATCAAAAGTAAAAAAAATACCGAATTTTTGGTTCAAATTATTGAAGAAAATTTAGAAAAAATAAATATCGGCCTCGATACAACCAAAATGATTTATTTGTTGTCAAAATCAGAGAATTTATCTTCTGAAAAGATAAAAGAACTGCAAGGATATTTACAACAAATTTTGCCCTTAAATCAAGAACAGAAAAAAGCCATTGATGAAGAAATTGTGGTAAATAAAGTAAAGCAAGAGGCGTATAAAGATATAGCAACAGAAATTGCAACCCAAGCCCAAATTAGTCCGCAATGCTTGTATATAGTACAACAAGAATTACTGAAACAAGAGAAATTAGAATATAATCCGGCTTATGGAGAGGAATGGAATTATTGCGCATTGGGAATAAAGGATACCAATGAACTCAGTGATAAAAAATATAAAGAAATAACCAATATTTCAGCATCAATCAGAAAAAAATATCCGCAATCTCTTTTAATAGAAATGCATAATATAAACACCAAAAGTGGTTTTGCAGATGCAAAAAGAGCAAAAATATTGGAAAATGTAAAACTATTGGAAGAAACGAAAGATTTTCCCTATTTGCAAAATCCAAAACTTTGTTATGAAATCTTATTCTATTCGTCTGTTTTTTTGGCAAGTGGAGCCGTAAACCGAAGCCAGATGCTGCATGATGGAACAGACAAGGATTTCTCGTCAATATTCTCTCGTTTGTTGCATGTATATAATCGAGACAAACAGAAGTTAAATGAAAGGGAAAATACTATTTTAGCCTTGCTGCTGGAAAGCGAATGTCACCGAAAAATGCAAGATTTAGAATTTAACAAAACCTATAAAGATTATAGTTATTTTTTAAGCCAAGATGATTTAATTGTTCTGACCTATCCGTATGCTATTGAAAAAGGAGTTTTAGCCAGTGGGTTATCAGATAATATGCACGTAAATGTTTTTCAGTTGGATAAGTCACCATTTGAGTATTTGCCTAAAATAAAGACATCACAAGAGGTGTACCGTTTTTTGAAAGGCTTTAGGGTACATAGTGAAGAGGAAGAAATAATAGATTTATTTCCTGAGTTGGCATTGGAAGACATATCCAAGCATCAGTATTATCGTCATGAATCTGTGGAAGAAGGAACTAAAAACTTTTTACAATCAGTCAAAGCTAATATGTGCATTATCAATAAATCGTGCGAAGAAGGGCAAGGAATATCAGCCGAAACAGAAAGAAATTTGTTGGCAGCCACAATTGGAGCGATGATGGATAGATATGTTGAATTAAAGGAACGTCAAGAAGATGCTTGTGCCGATGATATGTATGAGCAAATATTGATTTTCTGTGCGGATAAGGTACATCAAGTATCAAGAAGTACAAAAATTCCAAATAGTGCGTATTTATCAATCGTTCATGCAAAGAGACACGTCAATATTGAGAATTTAAGTTTTAAGACGCCGGAAAAGTGTGCTGAGATTTTGGAAAACTTCAGAGCCGAGCGCGCTCAACATCGTCAAAATGCTGAAAATACAGTAAGCCAAGAACAAATTGAGATAAAAAAGCCCAATTTCTTACAAAGAATGAAATCTAAGCTCTGGGGTAGATAAAAAACAAGCTCTTGTCTCATTGAAAAACATGATGATAAAACAATGATAGATTATAGTTTGAGTAAACAAACTAACGTCCGGCTATTTTTTGATTTATGAAATTTGCAATCTGGTTAAAATATTGTTCAGAAACAGAAGGAAGCGAATCTTGTTCAATTTTTTCTCTCTCAATTTCTCTTTTTTTCAATTCTTGTTTAATTTTAACATCAGCTAAATCTTCAATCCAAGCTGTTACATCAACATACCAGCCGCCTTTACCATAACGAGCTCTGCGTCTGTCGCGTAAGACAGAAGAAAAAGTTTTTTCATTACCCCAGTGATTATTGTTATAAGCGCAATAAGTATAGGCATCTTTAGAAGAAGTATTCATAGAAGGAAAGAAACCGTTATAATGTTGATTTCCGGCAGAATTTCTTCTAAAACCACTTTGCAGAATAGAGTAAGGATGGTTTTGCATATGAGCTTTAATATCTTTTTCCAAATTTGTAGAAAGAGTAACATGTTTTGAATGTTTTTTAAACACATCTCTCATTCCTGTTGTACTATGAGCATGTCGGCGGCATTTACTGATAATATCACCAACAGCGTCAGCCACAAAGCTATTAGGATTTTCTTGTTTAAATATTTCATAAGCCTGGCAAAGGCTAGCAACACTCATACCAGCGCAGTATAAACGTTGATCAATTTTTCCTAAAATACCATTTTTAGCCAGAGCTTTATTAGCATCAGCAAAAGCTTTTCTTTTATCACCATAAGATAATCGGATAACATTATCATAACTACATTGAGCATAAATTTTGCAGAAAATTTCCAAATCTTTCTCTTTTTGAGCATTCAAAATTTCCGGTTCAATCATCTCATCTTGTAAAGATTTTTGAACATCTGCCAAAAAAGGATTATCTGCAAATAACAAATCATCATCACTAATTGGCTGAGAAGGAATATCAAAAGTGGGCTCAAAAGCAAAGTCAGCATTAACAGCAACCTGTTGAGAAAAAGCATCAGTTTTATGTAAATCACTAAAAGGAATAGAAGCTCTAAACTGACTTTGTTGAATTGTCGCAAATAACATACTCTCGGTATCTTGATCAGTAGTCGTCAAATTAATAGCAGCAATAAGTTCTCGCCAATCATTAGGATTTACATAAGCACTTTTGCTAATATTATCCAAAGCGTTTTGCTGAGAAGAAGATAGTTGCATTCCTTTTAATTCATAAAAATCGGAAATAGCAGAAGCCACCATTGCAACAGAGCAATTTTTATCGTGATTTTTTAAAAGTGTATAATAGAGATAAGCAGCCATGCTTTTATTTTGAATATGAGAAATTCCATACTTATCAAAAACTTGAGCTTTAGCGATAATGCGTGCATCATCCATAGAGAGTTTCTGAAAACTACCAACATTATAAAAGTTAGCTAAGGCACGATTTTCGCGCATGAAATTATTATACATTTCTTTAGTTATGCCATATTTTGCATTTTTCAGATAAGTTGAATTTGTTTTTTCAAAGCAAAGATTGAAAAAATCAGCATTAGGCACATTATGTAATTTGTCGTTTTTAATTAAAGGAATTTGTACATCATAATCAGCTTCATTGATAGGGTTATCTGGCTCATTTGAATAATCAGTCCAAGAAAGAGAAGGATTAACATCTTGATAATCTTGTATTTGATTTTCTAAAAAATCATTAGCATCAGCATAATAAATATTAGCTTTATCAAGAACATCTTTAGGTAAAGAGAGAGAATCCCAAGCCATTGAAACGCGACGAAAATCGAATGCGGGACCCATATTTTGAGCTCCTTTATATCCTAAATAGCTAAGCCCGACAAAAGGAACCCCAATAGCAGCATATTTAAGTGTTTTTTTACTTTTTTTCCGAACATTCTCTTTAAATTTAATGATTTTAGCTTTTTTTGCTTGTTTTTTTTGTTCTTTATAACTTTCGATATTGATAGAAATATTTCTAACAATTTGTTGCCTTTTCCGATGACGTAATTTAGAGAAGATTTTATCAAGAAAACGCATCCTTTTTTGTTTTGGAACATAGATTCTCATATGAGGATGCCGCTTAGGAACAACAAGTAGATTTCTCATTTTTTCAATATATTGTTGAGAATAAAGAGCTATATGAGCAGGAACAGAAGTAAGCTTTTTACTTGTTTTCTTTAAAAGAGATTTAAGTTTAGCAAAGAAAACTTCTCTTTTGGCTTTTCGAGCTAATTTTCGTTGCAATTTACGTTCTGCTTTTTGTTTTTTTACAGCTTCCTTTCGAGCATTTATAGCTAATCGTTGTTGTTTTTTCTGTTCAATTTTTCTCTGTCTATCAGCTTCTTTTTGAGCTCTTTTCTTCAATCTATTTTGTTCTTCTTGTTGTTTTTTTATAAGTTTCTTTTGTGTATCCTTATCGATTTTAACAGTTTCAGTCTGAGGTTGATGATCTAATTCAATAGACAAAGAGGACTGATGATGGTCTGCCATCTGAACTTGATGTGAAAGTTGATTAACCTTAGAGTATTCTTGAAGAAAATCTTGTACCGATCCTTTATATTGAGATAACTGAATTCTAAATTGCACAGCCGCATTTTTATCAAGATGAAGAGTTTTAATAATTTTATCAAGATAAACAAAGTTAGCTTTTTTCTTAAGAGCTTTAGCATTTTGAGTTAACAAAAGTTTTCCGTTTTGATTATCACGATATTTAGAAAATTCTTGTAAGATTTGCTCCATTGAACTCGGAGCGGATAAAGAACTATCATTTACGTTTTTATCAGAAGAAAAAGCAGATTGATTAATATTTTGAGTAATGAGTCTAGAAAATTGAGTTTTTGCAGTTAAATGCAAAGCGGCTTCAGAAAGTAGACTATGACAATCTTCATTTGCAAAACTAGCCATATTAGCAGCAGAAAATTGAATATTCTCATCAAGTAAAGCTATTTTAATTAAATCATTTTTATAAGTAGAGTTAAAAAGAGCAGCAGCGACATTTTCCCCATCAGTTAAGGTTTGCCGAAGAATAGAAGCATCTACTCCAATATTTTCAGCCAATTTGACAAGACGCTTCATATAGGAAGGATTAGCAAGTTCATTTATAGAAAAATTAAAATTATGCTGTATAATATCAAAGCTAACTTGAGCCATATTTTTTGCTAAAAGAGATTTATGAAAATCTGAACGCAATAACTGTCCGGCTTTACCAAAAGCAAAAGCTTCAGAAAGATTTTCATTTTGTATAATCTCTTGTTGCAATTTTAATAATTTATCTTTGTGTTGTAAATTAAATTGATGAGCCTTTTTATCATAAGATGCCGCTAAAGATTGATATGTATCAGGGTGAGCTAAAAAATCCTTTTCAGAAACTACGACACCAAGATAAGCGCATTTTTCAGCAATTTCGTGAAAATAATCTTTGTCTAATTTTGAGCTATTCTTTTTAGCAGCAGGCATTAAAACACCTCACAATGGTAAAATTTATTTCAACATAAAACATTTATATCATCATATAAACAAAAAATCAACTATATTTTGTGCAAATTTTGGCAATATAAATAAAAACCCGAATCAATAAAGATTCGGGCTGAAATAATTACATTTAGAATCAATCATATGATTGAATTAAAAGTGTACGACCGCTAGGGGCACTTAAAGTTAAAGAGTACCTATCCGAAGAATAGGCAAAATCATAAGAATCGATAAAAGCAGAATAAAGACCGTTAATAATATTTTCCCAGCCAAAAATTCCACAAGAAGAATTATCAATTCCAATTATCAACGAATTATCTTCATCAAACCATTTAATGGCATCTTTATAAACCACTGCGCGAGCAATTCGAAAAGCTTTGCCAGCCTCAGGTTGCGCCACAGAATTAAATCCGGCATAGTCGGATTGAGTATATAAAAATTGTGAAGGAAAATCTTCGTTGTATTTACAAATTCCAAATAAATAGCCTTTATCAAAACGTACAACAATTGCTTTTTTAGTAATAGCTCCACCAATCTGATAAGCATCAGCATCTAAAACGGCAGAAATATAAAAATCAATAATTCGTCCGTATTTTAAAGAAGATGGATTATCAATAATTTCAAGCCCTGCATTATTTTCGTAATCAGTATTCTGATTATCTGAAATATCACTAGAATAAAGGACAAGGAGTGTAGAACAAGATGTATCAAAAGTTCTATTTCCAAAAGCAATTGAAGCCGACGAGGTTATTTTTTTGTAATAGTCTCCAAATTTAGAGGTTTTGATATTGAAATCAAATATTGGCTCAAGGTCAAAAAAGATTTCACGTCCATCTATAAAAGCACTAGCTTTATAAATAGGATAAGAAAAAGCATGCGTAAAATCATAAGCTCCATTACTAAAACAAATAGTTTGTATAGCTGTACACTTTTGAATATTCCAAGCTTTATCAGCATCAATCTGTTCGGTTTTAGATTGGTTTAAGGAAACCTGATACATAAAGTCAAGACTATCCACCATCAAGGAGGGTTTATCTGAAGCATTAAACACAAAAGGCAAAACCGGCGAATAGATTTTACTGTTTTTAATTCCTGAAATTTTCCAAGTTTCCGTTTTGCTGATAAAAAGTTTAAAAGAAGTAGGTGTCACCCATTCCGTACCAGTATCATAGTTTATAGAAAACAACTGATCATCAGCATTATCAACAGAACTTTTTATATAAGAAATTTCTGCTTTTTCCGTTCCTCTGTCGCCACGGTGAACAACGTACCACGGCACATTGAAAGATACAGAAACGATATAATTATTGTTAGAATTTTCGCAAAGGTTGATACAAATATCATCCAAAGCAAAATCAGAAATTTCAAGATGTGGTAAAATTTCACCAGTTTCTTGAGAACTTAGATTAAAATCTTCATAAAAGATTTCAGCCATAACCATTTGAGAGTCATCTAGTTCAAATGCCTTGCACAATTTGTGCCGTATAGGCATCCCCTCTAAAGAAGACGACACAGAAGCAATACTGTCGGTTGTTGGTTTAATTGCTGCTTCCGACGTAGATAAGATCGTATCACGCTTAACCCACAACTTAACATAAGCAGAAGGAAAAAGCGTAATTTCTTTTCCGTAGGAAGAATAAACCAAAGTTTGTTTACAAGAAAGTTGTACCGTATCACCAACGGTAGATTGCTTCCAATCATAAGCGAACGAAACCAACTCGACATCCGCATCATCAAATTCCAAAGATGAAGACAGAAAGTCATTGCAACTAGAAAGTAACAAACTAATCAAAATTCCAACAAAGAGAATTTTTTGAAAACAATTTTTCTTTTCCATAAATAAAATATTTAAAAAATTAGCAAATTCAAACTCATAGAATGAATATTCAGCTGCAATGGCATACAAAAATATAGACCATATAATATCAGCGACATAATAAGAAATACAAACCAAAGAATACTAGCAAGAAAAAAAGGAAAATCAAGTTTTTTTGTAATTATTTTTTGAATATTGAATTTTGTCTAAAATATCTTGACAATAACCATTAAAAAGATATAATACAACCGAAACAAAAATTTTTTAGATATGGATTATAAAGAATTAAAAGAGTTGCTTTTGCATGCAGAGGCCCTCTCAGTTAAACAAGTTAAGACTATTCTTGATTTTTTTGAAAAAAATCCCCGTAGTTACAATGATTTTATCCGTAATCGTGGATGTTTTACTTTTTTATCTATGTATGCTGGTATAGATAAAGAAGGGATACACGGTTTTATTCCGACAACCAAACGTGTACTGTCTCCCCAGATTGCGGAGAAGTTCTTTCGTCTGGAAGATGATAATATCAACATCCGTTTGATAGATATCATCACTGAAAATGTATGCCGTCATGACGCATATATCTCAGTCTGCTCCTTTCCGTATTTGAACAAAAATTGTGTTCAATATATGAATAGGGAGTTCATTTTGGAAATGTTTATCAATCCGGTGTTTATCTTTAATTTTGAAGAAGACACAACCGGAAGCATTTTTGAAATGATGTATAAAACAGTAGGAGGAGAGCAGGAAAGAGAATTATTGGCGGTTAATAGTTTTAACATTGAAGGCTGGGCAGAACAGCATTGTGAGAACGTGAAAACCGCAAAAATATTTCTGATGGCGGAACACTTTACGCAACATGGTGTAAATGCAGAAGCTAGTTTTCGCAAACTGTTTTTGCGCTATATTTTTGATGTTCAGAGAGGCATTCAAATGATAGAGCAACAAATGAAAAATCGGCAGGGGATAGTTTTGAATTAACTTCTGTTTATGAAAAAAAGAAATCGGAGATTGTTCTCCGATTTTTTTTGTGCCTGAAAAAGCCGTATAAAAGTTGACATCAAGAAAATAGATGCTATGTTTAGGATAAATGTAATAGGGAGAATATGAAATGAAAAACATCGCAGATGAAATTAAGGTAAAAAGCCAATATATAATGCCTAAAAGGCTATTGTCACAAGCGGTTGGAAAATTGGCTGCGGCCGAAATGGGAAAGGGTACTGAGTTTTTAATTAAAAATTTCATCAAATACTATGATGTGGATATGAAAGAGGCAAAAACTCAAGATATCAGCAAATATAAAAGTTTTAATGAATTTTTCACAAGAGAATTAAAGAAAGGCGCGCGTCCGATTGTTGCGGAAGAAAAAGCATTGGTCGAGCCGGCCGATGGTATGATTAGTGAAATCGGAGAAATATATAAAGATGCGATTTTACAAGCAAAAGGTCATTATTACAGTTTAGAAGCCCTGTTAGGCGGAGATGCGAAAGAAGCAAAATATTTTGAGAACGGTAGTTTTGTAACCACATATCTGTCTCCAAGAGATTATCACCGTGTACACATGCCGTTAAAAGGAAAACTCGAGAAGATGTTGTTTATTCCGGGAGATTTATTTTCTGTAAACCCCCTGACGGCGCAAAATGTAGATAATTTGTTTGCTCGCAACGAAAGAGCTGTATGCTTTTTTGAAAATGAAGAAATCGGTAGATTTGCTGTTGTAATGGTCGGAGCAACGATAGTATCAAGTATAGCGACGGTTTTTGCAGGGTTGCTAGCTCCATCAAAAGGTAAAGAAGTGACGGTATATAATTATCAAGACGACAATATCGTTTTAGAAAAAGGAGATGAATTGGGCCTTTTCTTGATGGGAAGCACCACAATTTGTATTTTCCCGAAAGGAAAAGTTAATTTCTCCAAAGAATTAAAAGCAGGAATATCGGTAAAAATGGGTGGAAAGCTTGGAGAAATAAAATCAAAATAAAACCCAAAAAGGTATACAAAAAAATCACTCTCAGTTAAGAGGGTGATTTTTTTTGAGAAAAGGAAGATTATTTCCAGAAATTCGCAATCCAAGCGGTTGGGCGCACATGTTTATAAAGTTTTTTTAAGCCACAAGGGTATTTTGCAGATTGAGGATTAAGACACCAAACACCTTGTAAAGCTTCTCTTATTCCGGGTTCTCCATGAAAAGCAATCATTTTAAGCCCTTTAACGGGAGGAATTTTCGGCGTAACGAAAAAGCGTAATAGAGGGTGTGGAATACAATGAAAACGAAAACTCTTAAACCAATTATCGGGCCAAAACCAGATTTTGCCAAATTTTTCAATTACTTTCGCCGAAACATATTGTTGTGTAGCTGTATAGTAAGTGTCAATAACTTCTTGGGGATGCTGTTCAAAATACTCTTTAATATAGCCGAGTGTCCCGACAACCCAAGAATAACAGCTTGCTTGACCGACTTGATTTGCTTTTTTTCCATGTCTATGTGCCCAATCATTGATAGCATAAAATCTATCACTGATTGGATAATCAAAAAATTCATCTAAATTTCCGACGATTAAAGAATCTAAATCAAAAAAGAAGACACGTTGTCCGTTAAGTCCTGCGAGATTATCATCACAAAGTCCTGAGGCCTTAGGGTGATTTCCAAAAATAAATTGCGGTTGAACATTAAGTTTTGGAATAGGGCGAGCAATAATTCCATCACTTAGCTCTTCAGCATTATCAGTAAAACAATAAAAGTTAATTTGATAAGAGGTGTTGCGTAAAATTGCTGAGTAGAGTCTATTAACGTCTTCGGCATTATACATTTTACCCCATTTTATAGTAACAACATTAAAAAATTTTGTCATAAAAAGTCTCCATGGAATTATTTGATTGTCGGAAAAGGAAAATCTTGAGGATTAAATTTATCTGTAATCAAATCGGCGATATATTTTCCGATGATTAATTCATTAAAAAGTTCATGATAATGTTTCCAACCACGTTGAGCGACTAAAGCACGTTCTTTGGGAGAGTTTCTATAGAATTCAATTTTTTCAAGAAGTTAATCAGTAGAATTAAAAAAAGCCGCCTCATCTTCACCAAACAAATCATTAAAACCAGTATGTCTATCAACATATGTCAAACAACCACAGCCCATTGCGTGCGCCATACGATCAGAAGAATAGAGATAATCATGGTTAATAACCGAAAGATTTAAGACAGAGGCTGATTTTTCAAAAGTATCTAAATAAGTAGCACCATTAATAGCAGGATCATAAATTTTTGGAAAAAAGAATTTATTAAGAGGAGCTTTTTTCTTTAAGAAATCGGCAATTTCCTTGCCGTAACACATTTTATCGGCAAATTCACGTAATTTAATCGGAGAAGCTGCAAATAGCAAGTCATATTCTGGATGAGGGTTTTCAAAAGCTCTGACATTTTCAATAGACTTGTCAACAGGGTTAGGAATAAAGCCAATAATATGTTTTTGCGGTTCAAAACGTTCATACAATTTTTTATCGGCAGTAGTAATGAGTGTAAAATCAACTGCATTCAATTTGGAAGCAATATTGAGAATATTATGTTTTCCCATTTCCGCATATGGATTAATGCAGTCAACATTCCACTGAATAATTTTTATATGAGGAATTTTTTCACGAATTTTTAGGAGTGTATCAACAGAAATAATGTCAGCATGTCCCAAGATGATGGCATCTGGTACAATATCCAAGCAGTATTTCAAAAAGCATTCATTTGTTTTTCGTATACTAAAAGGTGTTTTAGCTCCAAACCAAGACATTGCGCGATTGACATCTCTGTCATTAAAAGTTACGACGTTATGCCCAAGCCGAGTAAGACCATTATTAAGTTTGTAAGCCATTCCAGTCCAAAAACAACCTCTGATATAAATCGTTTTGAAATAAGCGCAGTGAACAATTTTCAAATTTTTCATACAAAACTCCAGTAGCAAAAAAATGACCGTTTAAAAGCATCACCATGGAGATAAATAAATGTTGATAGATTCAAATAGATATTGCGAGAAATAAACACAAAAGATAAACTTCAAAAAAACGGTCATATTTTTGCAGAAACAAAGAGATGAAACACATAGCACTATCGTCAGAACTCTATCAGATAAAAACAGTCGAGCTGCAGGTACTGCCAGTCGAAAAAAATTCCCAGCAAAACCTCAAAATAGATGAAATTATAATTTTATTGGATGAAAAAGGAAACGATAAACTAATTTCAGGAATTGAAAAAGTAATAAACTCAAAAGAAGAGTTTATGTCGGTACGCATGGCCTATCCGTCGTATTCTGCAATTCAAGCATTTTTGATAAATTTAATAAAGCCGGTAAAGCGAAAATTTTATAAAGTTTTTCCCAAGGCCTATACGACAACCTTGGCATGTATTTTAGCAAATGACGTAATGCGGGGGGAACGCAATGAAGCTAATGCATATCAATGGACAAATAAGAAGTGGCAAATCAGTCGTGAAGAGGCGCAAAAGCGCTATCATGATTTGTATACATCTATAAAAGAGCATGGATATGATAAAAAAAGTCCGATGCTAATTATGCTCAATCGCAAATTTGGGGTAAAAGATCAAATTTTGCAAGGACATCACCGCATCGGTATTTGTAAAAGTTTAGATGTAAAAGAAGTAAGTATTTCTTTTTGGGCTGTACCGAAATCTTTTGAATTTATGAAACTATTGATTAAAAGGAAAAAATCATGAAAATAATGCTGGTTAGAGATAGAAATGTGTTGAATAACAATTGGCTGTCGTATCTGGCAAATTTGTTTTATGAACGCGGTCATGAAGTTGTAATAGCATGCGATACCTATAACAAGTTAGGTACATCAGCACCTGGATACGAATTAAATCCGGCAGTAAAAATAGCAAATGTAAATGCAAAGACCTCGTCTCCACTAACAAATTTAATACATAGGTTAAGAAGTTGTTTTCCGTCATGGTTTCTATTTAATAAATTGATAAAAAAAGAAAATCCTGATGTGATGATATGCTATTTTCCCAAAGATTTGTACAATGTAACGTGTTTTCAACATCACAATATACCAATAGTTCAAATGATACATGGTTATCCACCAAGAGTATTTAAAAAGATACTTCAAAAAAGTAAATTACAGAAAAAGTGGTATAAAAAGAGTTTTAAACAAGTAACAACGTATCAAATACTGATGGATTCATTTAGGAGTAAAATTGATCCGTTTTTTGAGGCTAAAAATATTGTAAGGATAGCCAATCCAGTAAAGCAATATGCAGAAGGGGAAATGGTGGATTTAAGTAAAGAAAAGAAACGTATTATTTATGTGGCAAGAATAGAAAAAAATATAAAGCGCCCCCATTTATTGGTAGAAGCTTTTGCAAAGATAGCTAAAGATTTTCCGGATTGGAAAGTCGAAATATGGGGAATGCGTAAATATCCAACTTATGAAAATGAAATAAATGAATTTATATCTAAGCATAATCTAGAAAAACAAGTGGCGTTAATGGGATATAGTACTGATGTTGAAGGACTGTATCGCAGTGCAGATATACATGCTTTTCCAAGTTCAGGAGAGGGATTTAGCTTGGCAATAGCGGATGCAATGTCAATCGGTTTACCACATATAGGGTTCAAAGATGCGCATTCTGTAAATGAAATCATCGTAGATGGTCATAATGGTTTTTTGGCAGAAGATTTAGATGATTTTGCAAAAAAGTTAAAGATTTTAATGGAAGACAAAGAGTTACGTATTAAGTTTGGGTCAAATGCGCATAAGGATATGGCAGCCTATGCTCCGGAAATTTTGATGGACGAATGGGAAAAGTTACTTACTCAAATTACCAAGAAGTGATTTTAAAACAAAAAGATGTTAAAATAAGCTCAGCTAAAGAATAAACTTTACTGAGCTTATTTGTATAAAAAACGAAATAGATAAAATATTAGGGCTTAGAGCGCAAAACATCAGAAAGAGATAAGAAACGCTCTGCCATTTTATCCAAAAGAGCAAAATCGGGATTTAGTGGGAAAATCTTAGATAGGATATATAAATAAAAATCTGCGGTAAAATACGGATGATGTAAATTCTTCTTAACAAATTTCCAGTTATCGGAGAGAGCTTTGGCATAAAGGATTGCGCAAATATTTTTATCTAAGGTATTTTGATAGTCTTTCAAAAAGTAGTAATGTGCAAAAAAACGGTCATTATCCAACTGATGAGTATTTTTGCTAAGATTATTAGTTTCACGAGGTACCAAAACAACATTAGCTTGCATTTTAATAATCCCGTGCGCCAATCTGGAAGCGCGAAGAGGAATGCTCTCATCCTGAATAAAAACGCGTGTATCAGCGCCACCAGTTTCTTGCAAAACTGAACGTTTGATAAGTTGCCCCATACGAGTAAAATGACCACCTAAAACAGTTTTAAGCGCATCGGCTTTATAAGTATAATCAAAATGTTCAGACATATATTCGGCTGCAATATCCATCGGTTCTTTACCTGTTTTAGTAAAAGATCCATAGACCATATCAGCATGGTGTATATCGGCAAGTTCAATCATTTTTTCGGTAGAATTAAGAGGAAAAATATCATCGGAATCAAGCATTCTTACCCATTTTCCTTGAGCTAAAGAAATTCCTTTATTGATAGAAATACTGATACCTTCATTCTTGTCTTTTTTCAGAATAATGACATTTTTCATCCCCTTAGTCATATCTTCAATAATTTGTACAGAGCGGTCATGAGAGAGATCATCTACAAAGATATATTGAGGATTTTTAAGCCCTGTCTGGTTTAAAAGAGCTTTAAGTACGGCCGGCAAATAAAATTCTTTATTATAAACAGTCATCACAAAAGAAACATCAATATCATCTGAATTTTGCTCTAGATTTAACATCTTATTGCCGGAGATATTATTAAAATTAGTCATTATAAGTCGTTCCAAGTACAAAATAAACCAAGCAGCATCATCGTAAAAAAGACAATCTACTAAGAGAAAAACTATAATTTTTTTTCACAATTTGCAAGCAAAAAGAAGTTATCCAAAACTTAAAACAAGAATAAACAAAACTTCCATAATGGAAGCTTTGTTCTAAAATTTAATTTTCTCAACTAGGTTTCCTTTGTCATAAATAATAACTTCAAGCAAATCACCATTAGAATTAAATACTTTTGCCGTTCCGTCTAATAAATCATTTTTGCGCTGAGCTAAAATTTTGGGTTTTTCATTTTCGTAATAAGAATACGCCGGACCTTCACGTTTACCGTTAACATATTCAACATAAGAGGTAAGGTGGTTGCCAGGGGTATAAAAACGAGAAGGACCGTGCAATTTACCTTTTTTGTATGTTATGGATGACTTAACAGCACCATTGTCATAATATTCTTCAAACACACCATTTTTCTTTCCATTAATATAACTTCCTTTGCGCAGTAAATCGCCATTTGGATAATAAGCGAGCTGTCCACCTTCAAGCATACCTTTATGAAAATAATTGATTTCATGCTCAGCCCCGTTTTGATAATAGGTAACGGTTTTTCCATGAGACAAACCATTTTTATACTGAGCTTCCATTATGAGATTTCCTTTTGTATCAAAGGCCTTATAAAGTCCGCTGATTTTGCCATTAACATAATGAATTTCTTCTTTAAGCTGCATGTTATCGGTATAATTCTGATAAACACCGGTGATAGGTTTATGTGCGGCATCATAGCGAATACCATTTTCTTCAAAAGAAGTATCATCAGAATAAAGCGTAGTCAATTGCGCAACATGGCAAGCGGATAATAAAAGCAATATACATCCGGAACCAACAATTTTACGCATAGTAGATTTTTTCAGAGCTAATTTTCGTAAAATCAATTTTCGTAGAGCAATTTTTTTAGCAACAAAGCGTTGAGTCGCAATCGTTAAAAAATTTTTCTTAACCATATTCCACACCTCATTAAAAGCAAGCAAAAAGTATCTATAAAGTGTTAAAAAAAAGTAAAAAAATGTAAAGCTGTAGAAAAAACAAGAAAAACATAGAAATTGCAAAAGATAAATGTAATCTATAATAAGAGAAAGACTAGAGAAGAAATTAAAAATATAACACCTATTTAGTAGTAAGGAAGTAATATGATAAGATTTTTAAGTTTAGTAATAGTAACAGTTTTAATATCATTTCCCGCGCAAGCACGAAAGAAAAAAGCGCCGATTTTAGAAAATAACAAAGCTTATGTTGTGTACTTAGAAGGATGTCCGATATGTGAGCAAGCAATGAACTATATAAATGAACGATATTATACGCGCCCCGATGTTGTTAGAGTAAATATAGAAACAGAAGAAGGCGCAGCTTTATTAAAGCAATGTGCAAAAAAATTTAATTTTAATAGAGTTCTAGTTCCGGTAATATGCATTGGCGATAAATATTTTATGGGTTGGTCAGATAAAGCCTCTAAAAATTTTGATCAATATTTAGTTGAGTTGCATGAATAAAAATTAATCTAATCTTGAAAAAAAGGAATAACATTATATTTAGAAACTAAAGGAGAGAACATGGAAGAAACAGCACTATTTGCGTTAAGTAATGGACTTTATGTATTGGGCGCTAAGGATAAAGACAGATATGTGGGTTCATTGGTTGATGCGGTTTCGCAAGTATCAATAGGTCCCAATATAATTATATTGTCGTGTATGAATAATAGCTATACCAAACAGACAATAGAACAAAGTGGTGTATTTTCTTTAAGTGTTTTATCCCAAAAGACCGAGCCTCAGGTCATTGCAAATTTTGGCTTTCAAAGTAGTCGAGATGTAAACAAGTGGGATAATGTGGTAAAAGAAATTAAAGATGATTTACCATATTTACAAACGGCAATGGCAAAGATACGTGCTCGTGTCGTCAAAAAAGAGGTTTTTCCGAATAACACCTTGTTTATCGCAGAGGTAGAAGATGCCTTTGAGTATAAAAAGGGGGAAGAACCATTAACGTATTATGATTACAGAAATGGATTTAAGGAGAAGGTAATAATGGCATATCAATCAACAAAAATGGAAGAAAAAGTACAAAGAGCAAATGAAGAAGCATCAAAAACAACTCATAATAAAAAGAAGTGGGTTTGCACGGTTTGTGGTTATGTATATGATGAAGATGTTCCGTTTGAAGATTTACCGTCAGATTGGGTTTGCCCATTGTGCGGAGTTGGTAAGGAGCTTTTTGAACTAAGAGAAGCCTAAACAAAAACACCCGTATTCAAGAGAATACGGGTGAAGTTTTAAGTAAAGGTAGAAATTATTGAGCTTTCGGATAACCGATAGCTTCAGTCATAACAACTTCTGTATCGCTATCAAGATTAAGAGCCTGCTTAATTTCAGCTCGGTTGTAAAGTCCACGAACAACACATTTTAAGTTTTCGGAAGCACAATAAAGACTGGCATTTTGATACATAGAACCAGCATGCATTTCGCCATATTTTTTATCTTTGGTCACAAATAAGAGATGAACAGGAGCATCGAGTGCAAATTTCTGATCTTTAGCTAAGATATAACGTAAATCTTTATTATCGAGCTGTTTTAAGGAGTTGGCTTTAGCGTCATAAACATAAGAACCTGTCGGCAACAAAACATATAAATCAATATCTTGAAGATTTCTAGCAGTTGGGACAACACGTTTGCCATCTTCGGAAGAAATTCCCCAAGTTGCCCACAACAAGTCAGAAAGATTCTGTTCAGATAACATTTTTGTATCAAACGTACGACCGGAGCGACGGGCAGCGATAGCTTCCATCAAAGGCATTCCCCCGGAAGTTGTAGGTTCTGGTAATTTAATATCAGCGGCATAAACGGAAGAAGCCGAGAGCATCATCATTGCGCCAAGAACAAATTTTTTCATAAGACCTCCCAAAAAATAAACATTAACAAATAAAATATAGTCAGAAAAAGCATAAAAAATCTTTAACAAAACCAATTTACCCACAAAAAAGGGGATAAGTAAAGAGAAGCATTGCTGACTTTTTCAATTTTTGCACTAAATATAAGCAGTCAAAAGAATAAAGGGACGAAGATGAAACGGCGAGAATTTATAATCAATTCGTTGATGACATTGGGTGGAACCACCTTGTTGTCAGCGTGTAAAGAAAAGAAACAGGTTAGGGCAAAGAAAGGAGAAGATAAGATGAAAGTATTGATGATAAACGGGAGTGCGCATGAAGAGGGTTGTACCTATACAGCTCTGAGTGAAATTTCAAAAGTCTTAAAAGAAGAAGGGATAGAAAGCGAGATTATCCAGTTAGGTGCAAATGCATATCGTGATTGCGTGGGATGCGGCGGCTGTCGTAAATTAGGACATTGCGTGTTTACGGATGATATTGTGAATGAATTGGTAGAAAAAGCCAAAAGCGCAGATGGTTTTGTTTTCGGAACACCAGTATATTATGCGCATCCGTCAGGAAGATTGCTGAGTGTGTTAAATCGAGCGTTTTATTCAGGAGGAGCTGCGTTTGCATACAAGCCTGGCGCAGCAATAGCATCAGCCAGAAGAGCTGGCACGATAGCATCAATAGATGTGATAAACAAATATTTTACAATAAACAACATGCCGATAATATCTTCAACCTATTGGAACGAGGTTCACGGTAATACCCCCGCAGAAGTCAAACAAGATATAGAGGGACTGCAAACGATGCGTAATTTGGGTAAGAATATGGCTTGGGCTTTGAAGTTAATAGAAGAGGGGAAGAAGCTTGGGCTTCAAAATCCCGAACTGGAAAAAGGAGCAAGAACGAACTTTATTCGCTAAAAAACATTGACAAAATTTGATGATGGAGTATAGTCAAAACCAACAAACAATTAAATAGATATAATTATGGAAAGTTTATGTATCTGTGGCTATGTGCTGCAAGTTTATCCAATGTCAAGCATTCTTTGGAGCGTCATTATTTTAGTAAGTATATTTTGGATTATAAAACTTATAATTCAAAATATACAGAACAAGAAAGAAGTGGCCAAGCGACAAAAAGGTCTAGAAGATTATTGTCAAAAGCGTTCCGATTTTTATCGTGGAGAACGAGAAAAAATATTGGAAAAATTTCGTCAAAAAGCAGAGCTTCAAGGTAAATTGACTAATGAAGATTTTGCGGAATTAAAGTATCTTTTGGAGATAAATGGAGCGGATGAAGGAGATTGGTTGGATGAATATGAAAAATTCCGTGAAGAATTTCAGCAGCAATAGTTATTAAGTTTAAAAAAACGCCTCTTGAATAAAGGGGCGTTTTTTATGTGCCAAAAAAATATGCGAAAAACAAGACAAAAACGCCAAAGAGATGTAGGATAAAGCCAATAAACAATTATTATGGACTTAAAAATTTAAGAATTATGGCAATCGTTATAATTTATATGTTTTTAATTTTAGTGCTGTATCACAAGAAAACATCATTGACAAAAGCCGAAAAACTCTGCACAATAATAAGAAATGTAAGCCAAGAGGAAAGGAGAGGACAAGATGACGCAGAAAGTATGTTTAATCACCGGAGCAACTGGTTTTGTCGGGCAAGAAATCTTAAATGAATTAGTGTCATCAGGTCGCAAGGTTTTGGCATTGGGAGATTCTGAAGAAGCCTTTAGCCCGCTGTTAGCGAATAATAAAATGATAAAAGCCACGTCAGCCCTGCCGATAACAGCCGAGGCATTCAAAGAACATAATGTTCAGTTTTGCTTTGGAGATGTGGCGGATATCTCTTTTCTGGCCTCAATATTTAACACGGCTTCTAAGAGTGGGATAGAAATAGAATTTGTTTTGCATTTAGCCGCCGTCAAAAAAGGTCGTCAAGTTGCGCTAATGGGTGATGGTACGGCAAATTTATTGGAAGTCTGCCGCGCCTATTGGCAGAGCAATCCGGAAACATTTAAGGGTTTTTTCTATGCAGCCGGTGAGGGGGATATAATTCGTAAATTCTCTCAAAAAGACGGTTTTCCAGTAAAGTTTTATAGATTGCGCTCCAGTTTTGCTGAAAATAGAGAGAATACGACATCGACTGAAAGTCTGTATCGTCTGTTTACGCCGGTAGATATGCCGATACTAAAAAAATACCAAAGTAAGAGTGTCGGTAAAAAAGCACCGGTTAGTGATAATACCTATATAAAAGATCTTTCGCAAGCTATAGGACGCCTGCTAAATAATATATAATAAGTATAAGAGCAGATAAGACTTAGTTATTGAGAGCAATAATCTCGAGAGCTCCGGTTTCAAGATTGAAGTACCAACCATGTAAATCAAGAGTTTTATTTAAGACAGCATCTTTAATAAAAGGAAATGTCATCAAATTAGCCATAGAAACACGAATAGCTTCTTTTTCGCACAAATTGCAAGCCACGTCGTGATTATGGTTTACGCAAATATCTCGAATTTCCTGTGTATCAGCAATGTCGAGCCATGTATCAATAAAAGTATGGTCATGTTTATGAGAGGAAACTAATGTATTTATTCCGCCACAGTGGCTATGTCCGAGAATAACAATATTTTCCACCATTAAGTGTTTAACAGCATATTCAATTGCGGCAGATGTACCATGACAATGGCTCATATCAGAATCAAAAGCAGGCACAAGGTTTGCAACATTGCGAATAACAAAAATATCACCAGGGTCGGTGTTGAGCAAAATTGAAGGATCAACACGCGAGTCGCTACAAGCAATAACTAACGTTTTAGGCGTCTGGCCGTGACGAACCAACGATTGATAAATTTCAGGTTTTTCCACAAAATATTGCTTATAAAAATCCTGATATCCCTGTAAAAGTTTTGCGATTTTAACCATATTCATTAACTCCGATAAGATACAAGCGCAAAATAGAGGCAAGCAAAGAGAAAGTCAAGTAAGAAAATATTTTGTCTAAATTTTAAATAAAAAAGCTTGCATAAAACGAGAAAAAGCAGTACAATAAAACTCTGTGAATAAGAATTATCTAAATTATTAAGTCCCCATCTATACCTTAGGCAAGTGTAGAAGATAAGGGTAAACGCCTAAAATATTATTAATATGGATGAGAATGTAATAAACTTGTATTTACAAGGATTAGAGGGAAAATTCCACCATATAGCATGCAAAATGCTAGCAAATGGTGCGTCTTTTGAGGAAGTGTATAGACATATTTCGACACTTCGTCATCCTGAACGAAAAAAGATCGTTCAAACGCGAAAATTAACTCCAGAAGAAGGTCTATATCTAAAGTCTCTAGATAGAGATCTTCGTAAGCAAGCCTACGAAGCCTTAATGAAAAATTCATCTCTTTTACGAGTGCAAAAACTCGTTAAAGAAAAATTAAATGCAAGGGAGGTATTATCTCTCAAAAGAGAGACCATCTTGCAAATGGAGAAACTAATTTCTCAAATGCAAAAATACAGAATGCAAGTACCACTTGCATACTATGAAGTCTTATTCGACTATAGTGTATTTGGAGAGAAAGAAGATGAAGAAAAAAATTATGAGCTATTAGGAAAAATGGCATTAATCATGTTGAATACTTATGATAAAAACGGTAAAGGCGAATATTATCGAGAAATTCGTCATTTTATGTTCAACAAGATTGATGAGGCATTTGCCCGAGGCATTATACCACATCCTCTGATGTTTGATTACATGCTAAAAGGCGATTGGATTAGTGAAAATACCTTTATGGTATTGCATTTCCACGCCGAAGAGTTGATAGAAAGAGGAATGGGTGGAATGCTGGCATTACCTCTGGAAAAGATGTATGAAAAACGAAAAAAGGATGAAGATCCTCGTCATCCTTTCAGTAAAAGAGAGGAGCACTATTTTATCTCTTTAATAAATCTCTTTAAAAAGGGATAATAAAGAGATAAACAAAAGAACACCTACCGCTCAAGCGATAGGTGTTTTTTTATGATATTAAAGGGCATTCATCGCAGAAAGTGAAAGTAATTTTTCAGCAATACTTTTATCGGTGAAGTAGTCAGGAATAATATGTTCGGGCGTCAAAGAGATAGATACAATCTTTTTCGATTGTATTAAACGTTCACGAGCAAAAATACCATTTGTTTGTTGAAGAATAAGCGCAATAAAATCGCTTAAATTCACTTCAACAAGCGATTTAACTTCATTATCAAGAGGGTTTAAGGTCAGAGTTTGCAAAGTATGTTCCGTCGTGATAGCAAAGAAATATTGAAATTCGCGAATAATGTAGGAAGGAGATGGATTTGCTTTGCAAATCCTAATACCGAGAAAAGCAAGTTGTTGAGCAGAAATATTCAAACCCAGCTCCTCCTTTGTTTCACGAATAGCTGTTTGCAAAATACTCTCATTATCTTCCACATGACCGCCGACACTAAAATCAACAAAATCAGGACGTTCAAAATTATATGAGTCTTTAGGAAAGATAGTCTGCAAAAAGATTTTATTTGTATTGGGATTAAATAAGATACCTGTAAAAACCTTATGCCATAAACCTTTTTGATGTACGATTTTTTTATCTTCAAAAGAAAGAGACTTCATATTAGGTGAATAAGTTTGTATCATAAAGAGTTCTCCGTCGAATAGGGAAAAGAGGTATTTTGAATTTCTGCAAAGACTTTAGGATAATCTCTAAAACTTTTGCATTTTATGACTTTAAAAGAGTTATTTGCGAGGAAATCTTTAATTTCCGCATTAATTTCCTGTCCTGTAACATCATAATCGCGAATTTTGGTAAGAGTGATTTTGCGATAATGATAGGCTTGCACCGGTAAATCTTTATCAATCGTTTTGCCGATAAGTTTTTTTGCTTTAATAAAGCGTGTTGTGAAGCGCCACATGGCAACAAGTCGATTGACACGCATATCAACAATCAAATCAGGACACATTTTTTCGTAAAGGTAACGTTGACACCCCTCTGCCACCCAAAAGGGATGAGTATGAAGGAAGTCATAGAGTTTATCGAATTGCTCTTCACGAGGATAATAAGAACCGTCATGAGGTCGCCGACAAATTTCATCTAAATTCAATCTTGGTAGATTAAATCTCTTATTGATGGCATAAGCCAAAGAAGATTTTCCCGCCCCCAGAGGGCCAATGATAAGTATTTTCATAAGCCTAAGCATATAACAAGAAAAAAGAAAAGCAAGTAAAAGCAAATGTGAATTAACTAAAAATTAGTGAATTCTATGTTACAGCGCGCCGAAGAAAGGGAAAATAAAATGCGCTATTTTTATCAAGATAATAAATCAAAAGAGCTAATCGTATTTTTTGCAGGGTGGGGCTGTGATGAAAATCAGTTTACAAATTTGCACGACAAAAAGAATGTTTTAATTTTGTATGATTATCAAGATTTAACGTTGGATTTTGATTTTTCCGGATATAAACAAATAGAAGTAATAGCATATTCGGCAGGCGTATTTGTAGCATCAATTATGGCAGATAAGATTCCGAATGTAAAGAAGAGGGTGGCAGTATGCGGCAATCCGTATTTGTTAGATGAAAATTTAGGAGTATCCGCCAGAACCTTAAAATGGTTTAAGGCGATAAATCTGGATAATTATCTGGAATTCCGCCGAGAGTATATGGTATCAACTGATGAAGAATATAAACGCTATAATGCGATGCAATCAATGAGAAGTATAGAAAGTTGTCAAAAAGAATTAGAAAGTTTAGAAAATCTGTATCAAACGCATAAGGATGAGATAAATCCACATTTTGATAAAGCCTTAATGGCGGAAGATGATGTTTTATTTAAGTTAGTGGCACAAAAGGAATTTTATCAAGAGCGTTTACACATTATTCCACGAGCCAAACATCATATTTTCTTTCATTTTAACAGTTTTGAAGAAATTTTATCGGCACAAATTTAGTTTGAGTGTAATACAAAACATCATTTATTTAAAAACAAAAAAAGTCCCCAAGAAGGGGACTTTAATAAAAGAATTCTGCGCAAAAAGTTATGCTAAGAGCCTATTGGAACACTTAACAAAAACATTAAGGGCGGAAACATCTTCCAACAACCAATCATTTTCATCTTCTTTTTTTAAAAATCCAAAAGGAAAGTGATAAAAATAATCGTTTCCTAAACAGATGAAGTTATTGTGTAAAGAATGTAATCCCAAGGTATGCAAAGTATAGTCAAAATCATAACATTTTCTTGCTAATACTTTAGCATAGTATAAATCCATAGGAACATAACCACCCGAGCAAGAACAATCAAATTTTTGCGTATCTGGATTAAGAAATTCAACATTGATGGCCATATGTTTATTAAGATAAATGGATATCGGAGGAATTCCTTGACGTAGCTTATAACTTTTAATACCGTCAGCATACTCCACCATCAAAGGGAGTTCACATAATTTTAGAGTAAGATACTTCCACCAACTGATTTTGGCAATTAAAACCAAATGATGAGATAGTCCCAAATTATTATATTTATCAAGTTCGTAGTGGCGTTCTTGAATTATAAAGTCAGCCATATTTTTGTTCCAATGAATTTGGCAAATAAGTCCCAAAGCCCAAAGACACTTTCCCAATTTTGTATTGAAAAAAGTATTAAACCATAAAAAACGTTTGATATTCAGCGCAGAAGCCAAACAAAATCTGGGTTTTAAGCGAGCATATTGAGGCAAATAAGTAACAAATTTTCGTGTGTCATCAGCAATTTGTTTGGAAGTATCATAATACAAATTATGAATATAATCCAGCTTAGCAATGGTAAATCCCGTAAGACCAGCGGAAATAACTGTTCCATACGCATCTTTTGTATCTGGGGAATAAAAAGTATAAAAACCTTTTCCTACAACAAAAGTTTTAGCAAAAAAGCGTATAAAAATTAAAGAACTAAGTAAAAGTACAAAGCCTATAATACCCACAAATACCCAAGGATTTATCTGGCAAATCCAAGTTTCAAATTCAACTAACTTTTCCATAATGATAAAATTAAAAATGATTAAACAAAATAAGAATTAACTAATTTTTATTTAGCACAGATTCGAATTTTGTCAATTTTTTTAGGATATAATAGAGAAGGATAGTAGGGGACAAAGTGCGCATGAAGGATAAAAGAAAAAGGCTCTCGAGTTATCGAAAGCCTTTAATTTTAATGGTTGCGGGGGAAGGATTTGAACCAACGACCTTCAGGTTATGAGCCTGACGAGGCAAGTATTAAATATCAATAAAACTGCGGCTCTTAAGACGCTCCATCATATCCAGGTAGCAAATAGGTAGCAAGAGAAAGTTTTTATTCGTTTTTGCAAAAGTTTTGAATAAACTTTTACGGCGACGCTTTTGAACGCCGCCGTTTGGTGCATTATTTATTAAAATTACCACCAGAAAAATCCGTTTTGAAGCCAAAAACATCCGCCAAACACCAATCCTCCGGCAAGTTTTTCAGCTAAATTAGTGGCTCCTCCAACAAATGGAATCCTCCCGTCAAATACCCATGGATCGCGCTCATATAATGTCCAGCAAATTGCATATATCGGGCTGATAGCGGCTCCAATAAGAATATAGCGCCAGTCAAGCAACACCATCGGTATCATCGGACATGTATAGCGTAATCCCATATAAACAAAGTCATACATAAAACCGTATTTATTGCCAGGAACTTTGAAGACCTTGTCAAACAACCAATCGACAGGGTAATGATACCAGCGCTCGTTGTAGCGGCGAATGGTTTCCTCGCTGGGCGTCCCTCGTCCGATGTCAAAGCATGCGCCATGACCGCGGCTCCAGAACTGAAACTGCAACCAGCAGCTGACGATAGCGGCACCAATCCAATTTTGCCAGCTTGACCAATCGTACAAATAAATACTCATAAAAACAGCCAGCATGCAGAAAGTCTGAACACCTCTATTGCGCAAAATAACATAAGCCTCAAGGCATCCGCCATACCAACGGCGCAGAAAAGCACCGATTAAAAAATAAAAAATAGTCATATTCTCTCCTTATTGTTAAGTTTATAAAATTGCCGTCATTTAAAGCCGACGACCGAGCTTTATGGCATAGACTGGCTTGCTAATGGCCAAGTCTGTGCTCTTACCATCAACGACGTGAATGTCGTCAATTGCAAAACGTAGAATTGCCTTCTGGGAATACCCCAAAGAAAAGCAAACATCTGTATATATTTTTCCATGATAAATATCTAGGAGCCAGTGCGAAGGCCCATGTTGGTAAAAAATAACGGACCGTTGCAAGCGTTGCCTCCAGTAATCTTTAACCTCTCTATATTCGACGGTCTTTTCTCCGGATTCGATTTTTTCAAACCATTCCTTTTTAAGATGCAAAAAAAGTGTGCTCATTTTTTATTGGCCTTTTTCTGTTTTTGGGAAATTTTCATCAGTAAAGACGCCAAAATTACGGACGACTTATTGCATTCCGGAGAATTGCCGATTAGTTTCCTTTTATTAAGTACTGCCATTTGCCCGAAAGAAACCAAAACCAAGTTATCAATTGAAACGTTCTTCCTGTCCTGATCGGCAAAAAGAAGTTTATAGCCTTTAGGAATGGGGCCGTTTTCTTTCTCCCAGACGACAATATGCTTAGGCTTCCAAACATTTGGCTCAGCAACTTTAACCAAAAGATATCCTTGTTTAGCATCGACCCGTTCTGATCCTACAGGTCTATGGTTAACAGGAATGTGACCTTTTTTAAATTGAGTTTTAATGCTATCAGGGTGGCAATATCCTTTTTTGCCTTTATTAGCCGGGACATGCCCCTTGGGGAAGCGACACACCACCCCATTTTTTAATTTGTGATTGGTCAAAAATGATCTTATCTTGTCTCGGCTTTTATCTGTTCCGAAACGCGCATTGAACATTTTTGCAAGCTCGGAAGTCGTTATTCCTTTATAATTCGCAAATAAGAAATCTTTTTGCTCCTGGGTGTAAAAACTAGGCATTATCATGTCCAATCATTAGTGGGTTTTTAAAATCAGCATCCAGAACATTTGCAGATGCCATGGCCGACTTCAAAATCAAAGCCTGATTGGCAATGATATTAGAAGCTACGACACCAATAGCCTTAGATCGGTCAATTTCACGTTCTAATTCTTCAGGCGTCAAACTTTCATCGTTTAAGCGTTCTAACGCGCAAAACAAGTGGTCGTTCAAATCTGATAGTTTATTTTTTGTCATAATATCCTCCTAGAATGGGATTTCGTCATCATCGGCAACATTTTGCGCCGGTTTGTTATTTGATTGTTGCGATGCCGATTTATTGTTTTGCGTACCGGCATTATTAGCCGCCTGACTTTCAGTAAATGCTAGGCTCATATAGCGCATGCCTCCTTGGGATGTGGCCAGCCAAGCAGAAACATAAAATTTTTTGTTAAGAATCGTTGCCTGCCCTGTATAATCTGGGCGTTTATCGACGCCCTGCTTATCATTTTTGAATAGGGCTCCTTGCCCAACTTTTTGGTTGTCTGACATTTTAATCTCCTATGCGATAATATCCGGAATATCATCCGGGGTTGGTTTTTCTAGGACAATGGTCAGGACTGCCCGACCATTGACCTCGCGTTTAAGCTCTGACGAAGTAAAACGATATCCTCCCTCGTCATGCATTTTGCGGACGACGCTTAAAATAGTGTGAACCGCAGTCAAATTTTCTTTTGTTTTTTCTGGGAAATTTATAACATTAGTCATCGTACCCTCACTTTTTATTACAGTTTATCCTTGCCTTGGAAAATACGCCCCAATATAGCCAGAGCCTTCATCATTGAAGAAGAACCGGCCTCAAACATTTTGTTGATATGGACTTGGTGCGAAATTAACGAAGTTAAAGACATAATTTGGTCATTTGAAATAAGATGCAGGCCGCGAGCTTCAAACCGAAAAGCAGGGTTTTGTGCACGTTTAGCAATTCCGGCAATCAATCCCCAGCTTGGTTCCTCCCGATCGTGCATTGGGGATTGCTTAATAACCTGCATCCCGATGGTATATTCATCAGCTAAAATACCAAGGTCAAATTCGACTAAGCCAGCCCACTCCGGAACTTCATCCGGATTAATTACGCCCTTTGGAGCCGCATAATAAAAGAAGTTAGAAAATTGCCGAGCCTTGCTATGCTTTCCACTCTCCGCAATATCCCGGCGGAAATCCCAGCGATCGACTTTGACCTCATAAGTAACCGAAAAATAAGGCGGTTTCGCTTGAATAAAAAATGCATCAGCACGTCTTGACCCAGCGACGCCGGCACACCAACGAAATTCAGGAAAGCTGATATCCTTCTGATGGGCAGGCGCCAGACGTAACCGACGCAAGATTTCTGCAGTTTTTTCTTTATCATTCATAATGGCGTACCTGAAAAGATTTGCATTTGGGGCAATAATCAACATATGCGTTGCCGGTAACATTATATATACCATATTTTGTGGTTATCTTTCCGCCAAGTCGCAGAACATTAATCCAGCGGTGGCGGCATAACAGCTTACGCAGAAATTTCAACCTTTGAAAAACACTCCTTTTTTAATTTTTTGGCCAACCGGTAAGCACGACAAGCCTCATCATAGCTCTCGATATCGCGCGTACGGTATGGCTTTTTATTGTTGTACATTAAGTCAGCCATGCGAAAGAGCATCTCGGCCTTAGACATTTTTTGCTGCATCCAAATTAAGTTGAGAATACTATCAATAAAATTGTATGCCCTACGCAAACGAAAATCCGGAATAACCAAAAATGGCGTCTCATTAACGGCACATTCGCCATAATTGACGCACACCGGACAACGCGCATAGGGAGCCGAGGCAAAACGAAACTTTGGGCCGTAAATGTCGGCGCCGGTGATGATTTCCGGATCAACGTCTTTCTGACAATTTACACAAAACATCAGAAACCTCGCGTTTTAACTCTCCAGCCTCAGCCTCTAATTCGGCAATCATCTGGTTAACCGTGTCAGGATTAGATGATGCCAAGGCGGCATATTTCGCAGTTTGTATAGCCTTATTAATAAATTCCTCAATTTTATTCGGCATAGCAGCCTCCTTAGTTGTGGTTTAACAATTTGTTTTCAATAGCTTCAATTTCGCTCAAAGGATAACGCGGAGAGCTGCGAGTGCTAGGATTAGCGTAGAAAAAACGCGGCCCCTCTCCGGATTGGCGCCAAGTGGATAGTGTTTTTTCACTAACCTTCAGGCGTGCCGCAACTTCCTTGGGAGTGAGATTGACTTCTTTAGACGGCTCAGTCATTGTAAACCTCCTCGCAATTTCCGGCCTCAACCCAATATTTCCGGCCGATTTTTAACTTTTTAAGGCTCGGCGTTGCCGCAGGCTTGGACGCCATCATACCGACAAAAGAGCAATAGCTCATGTGTGACAGCAATTTGAGCAGACCGGCGCGGCCGCGATTATCCAGAATGTCGGCGGCGTCAATCACCACCGCGGCGGATCCATCATATTCGGCAATGGCAATCTGCAGCGTGACAACGGAGCGAAACTTCTCGCTTTCGGAGCAGATGACAAAAGGCCGACCGGCATAGTTGACAGACATATCGCCGTCAACGCAAACGTCCGACCACCCAGCCAGATGGCACAAGCATTCAAGGCGACCGTTGAAATCGGCAAGGCCTTTTTCAAGAGCGCGGCGACGGATGCCGTCAGGCTCCAAGACGTTAATTATTTGTTGATTTTCGACAGCATTATTGTGGATGCGCAAGGCCTCGTGATATTTATTAAAAGCACTTAGGCGCGCTTCGGCTTTTTTGACCTCCTGACGTGCCGCGTCGACTTCGGCGGCCGACACGGTCTTGCCCTGTTTAGCCTCAAGCTCGGCCTTGGCTTTTTTGATAGCCTGCAGGGAGCTGTCAACTAAGATAAAGTCTTTTTTTGCCGCGTTATGTTCGCGCTCGGCCTTGCTGACAGCGTTGTCGGCATCAAGGATTTGTTGTTCCAGCTTTTCGCGCTCCTCAGCCGAAATCGTTTGCTTTACCGCTTCCAATTTGCCGAACTGATAAGCGACAGGCTTGCCGCAATGCGGGCACATCAAATCATACTTAGGCAAAGCCGGAAGCTTGTCCCGTGCCTCTCTAGCGGCTTTTAAGGCTTTTTGAGTCTCTGTCACCTTTTCGGCGGCAAGGTTGCACTCTTTCTCGGCATCGGCCAGGCTGTCGACCTTTTCCTGCAGGCGCGCCAGCTCGTCTTCGCCAACGGCCTGGTTGGCTATTTTATCCTCAAGGTCAGCGCGAGCCAACGATACATCGTTCTCCAGCGTGTCGGCAGACAGGCATTCAAGGTCGTTCTCCCAGCCGGTCGGGAACCAGGCTGCGGCTTTTTTCTCGCCATAAGCCTCACCGGCCACAATCGACCATTGCGACTTCAAGCTGCGGCCTTTTTCTTTGGCACGATCAAGGGAAGCGTCCCAGCCCTCGGCTTCAATATTGTGCCAGACTATTTTTTGCACCTTTTCGGACAATCCGGCCTCAGACAGAGCCGCGCACAAATCCTGCTCATCCGGGTCGCATTTCAAAATGGCGCGCAACAGCTCGACCTTTTCCTTGTCGGCCATGTTCGGGAATTTTACAGCACCGACGGCGATGTCGGAAGCCTCAGGCGCATCGGCACCCTCAGCCCGGCGCTCGCACTTAGGCCAAGACACCGCAACCTTTGACGTTTCGTTCTCCAAAACGACCGACGCGGAGCCGGAGCCGGTTTTGACAAGCATTCCGGCCTTGGTTTTTTGCAGACCGAGCGGAACGCCACCGCGTAATGCTGCGGCAATCGGCAAGAGCGAGCTCGTCTTGCCTTGGCCGTTTAATCCCAAAATCAGGGCGATTTTGTCGGCCGTTATTTCGGCCGACGCACACCCCATGAAGTTTTTAATGGTTGCCTTCATGATTATTCTCCCCAGTTATCCCACTCATCGCTATCGTCAGATTGCGGCATAACAACAGGTTCGGGCTTTTCTATTTCCTCCTGAACTTCTTCAAATTCAGCGTCGACCGCCTCCGTATCTTCTTTTTTTAGATCAAGAGGTATTTTCTCCTCAGCCTTAACTTCAGGCTTAACTTCAGCCTTCTTAGAACGTTTTGGCTTAGCTGGAGCTTCAGGTTGGGGTTCGGCGATTTTAGCAGCTTCAGCCTGCTCGTGAATAATTTCGGGCTGGCGAACCGTCTCTGAAGCGCTGTCTTCATCATCAATACCGATAGATAATTCAGGATAGTAGATACTGGCAAAGAACGTGGCCGCACGGTATCTTATCATCATATCTGGCATCGTTTTCCATTTGCTACCATCTTTGCCATACCATCCTTCGTCAACAGCCATTTTCATACTAACCCACGGACCGATGCGCTCCTCGCCGCTTTTTTTATCGGTAGCGATTGCTCGACACATTAAATTTTTAATCGTTGTCTTGCCGCCAAAACCGTTAATGCTTATATTGCCATCTTCGGCTAATTCATAATGCAGATTATCAACGCGTGCCGTAGTCAAAGCCGCAATTATATATTTTGACGACCAAGTCGGGCGCCCCTTAATAACATTTAAATTTTGCATAACCACAATCGGCGATAATTTATTACGCGCGGCAATTTCCAGAGCGACAATAACATTCGGCAGATTATTTTGGTATGACTGCGGAATTATTCCGGATTGACATATCACCTTACCAATACGCTGGGCATTTTCAAATGCCTCAAAATCTGATAAAATTTCAGTACTGGCAACGGATTTTTCTTCTCTAACAGTTATTTCTTGAGACATATTCCTACTCCTCGTTAAAAGATTTCAACAATGCTTCTTTGACTTCGTCAGTCGACACATATCCGACACCTGAAGCCTCAAGCTCATCAATCAATGAAACAATATTTTGAATTGCCTTAGGCATAGCTTCGTGATACTTAACAGCCATCTTTACAGCATTAAAATCAAGGCACGGGTTTAATGGCTCATGAGATGTTTGCTCGGCTTCCTCGATAGTTTCGTTTGATTTTTTGTTAGACATTTTCAGTTCCTTTCGTTTTACATTTACAAAATTTAGTACCATAAGCAGGGCAATAATGCGGTGAACACATCATTGAGTTAGGATTCGGGAGCCATACCCACGGGCTCCCGGAATTGCGAAAACGGCGCATATCTGATTTAATTTGTTTGATTATCGCATAGGCGAAATTTTCAGCCATCGCCGGTTCGTAATCTTGAATAATAGGTGCAGGCTGGGCTTTAGTCTTACCGACGCGTTTGATATAGATCTCACGTAATAGGTCGACTTTTTGTCCGGATGTACGCACCAACAAGGAATATCCGCCGTATTGCGGAATATTAACTCGCTTGACCGTCCCGGATTTGAAATCTTGAATTGTGTGTTTGCCTTTTTCTCGACCTCGAATGTCGATATGCCCAGATAAAATAAAGTCATCTCCGAGATCAGCCGTGAACTCTCCCTCGATAGCAATTTCTTCAAGGTCAGGAAAAACATCCAAGATGGCGTGAGCTTGCCTTGTCGCCTGAAGCACACCGGCCGCGCGGTCAAATGTTGTGTCATCCCACACAATACCCTCGCGCACGGTCTCAATCATTGACGCTTCAGCAACTCTCTTAATTTCCTCAGCATACGGCTTTCCTTGCGAACGTAAAACAATCGCGGCTTCGAGCGATTTATGCATAGCTGTACCAACAGCAGCTCCGGCCGACGTATAAGTAGGCGTGAGGTCAAATCCATATTCTTGGGAAAGCTCCTTAAAAAACATTTTGGCAGCTGCGCGCCTCGGACAATCCGTATAATGAGAAAGCGATGAACACCTTATTATTGTTGGCATTTGAAAATCCTGTCTTATAAAAAAAGTATGAAATGAACTTTTAGCGTTCAAATTAAACTTAAGACAGAAAAAATAGAAAATCAAGAAAAAAAAGCCGCTTTTAGAAAAAAAATCTAAAAACGGCAAATTTTAGTAATTTTTAAGTTATCTTTTAATGCTTAGATTCGCTGAAATACTCCGACGACACGACCGGCTACTTGAACTTTTTCAACAGATACATCTTCAGAATAGCTATAGGATTTGTTATCCACATCGACATACAGATTCCCGGTCACAGGATTAACCGAAATACGCCTGAAAACTTGGGTCGTTGGGGTATTAATAAGATATATACCAGATTCGGAAACAGATTTTACTGCACAATCCACCAAGACGAATCCGCCTGTTCGAAGCGTCGGCATCATTTCATCTGAGCGAACCTGAAACCAGCAAGGCTCCTTAGCATCCGGAACTAAGTTTGTTGTAGAAATTCCTTCTCCATCGCCACTTGCACATAGCTCAGACGGAGACATTTTAAGTGCGGATGCAACCTTTTGCAATTCTTCAAAAGAGAGTTTTCTCTTATATCCGCCTATCAGGCGACGAATGCTGTCAGGACGAACTCCGGACTTCTCCTCAAACTCCTTGATAGTTTTGAAATTTGACGCCTTAAGCAAGGCATCCAGACGTTTGCCTAGAGGCGTCGCTACTTTTTTAACTGCTTTATCCATTAAAAGCTCCTTTCATACTGATTCAATGATAGTTCAAAAAAGAGAAATTTTCAACGAAAAATAACGCAAAGCGTCAAAAAAACAAAAAAAATAAACTATTTTATCAACCACAAAGTTCGCAGAAAACTAACAAAGTTCAATAAAGTTCAAAAAAAGTTTAATAAAGTTCAAAAAAGTTCTTGCAAAAGTCAAAAAAAACTTTTATCGTATTTTTCAAGGGTGCGGTACGGCGTCAGATCAACGCCCGATAAGTATAAAAATCCTGTCTCCGCACCCAGCTACAAAAAAGACAGGAATAAAAGACAGGAATATTTTATGAGCGGTATTATACTTAGAGATTATCAGCAAAAAGCAGTAAATGATCTGCGCGAGGCATACCGGCAAGGTTTCAAGGCTCCGTTTTTAACGGCACCGACCGGAGCTGGTAAAACTGTCATTCTTTCTGAAATATGTTCAAATGCCAACGCCAGATGCACCAACACTATCCTTCTGGTTCACCGTCAAGAGCTTGTTGTCCAAACAGCCAAGACATTTGCCAGATTTGGCATTCCTCATTCCATTGTCGCTCCAGCTAAAGTTGTACAAAATGCCATTAAAATACAAGTTGAAGAATTTAATAAAAGCTGGTTTCGCGACGAAAGTCACATTTATATTGCCACTGTTCAAACACTCATCCGCCGTATGGCGGACTTGCCAAAATTTGAATTGATTTTGATAGATGAAGCCCACCACGGCGTCGCCGGCACCTGGCTCAAAATCGTCAAAAGCTATCCCGGTGCCCGCATCCTTGGCGTTTCCGCAACACCAGAACGCCTGGACGGCCGAGGTTTAGGTATCCATTGCGGTGGCATTTTTGATAAGCTGGTCTTAGGACCGTCCGTCAAAAGTCTGATTGAGCGTGGATTTTTGACCAGACCGAGAGTTTATTGTCCCCCGATCGACGCTGACTTCAGCGACTTAAAAACTATAGCCGGCGATTTTGATCGCAAACAGCAACAGGAAAAACTGCATAAACCACGCATTATTGGCAATGTTATCGCTCACTATCGCAAATATTGCGATGGCGTGCCGGCAATAGCATTTTGTCCGACGGTCGAATATGCTCAGTATGTCGCTGACAATTTCAACGCCGCCGGTTATCGTGCTGCCAGCATTGACGGAAAAATGGACGACTACCAACGTAACAAAGCCATCAATGATTTAGGATCCGGGCGCCTGGATGTTTTGACAAGCTGTGAAATTGTTTCCGAAGGTACAGACATCCCAGTTGTTGGAGCTGCCATTCTTTTACGTAAAACAAAATCTCTCGGACTTTATCTTCAACAGGTCGGGCGTGCACTACGCCCTTATCCCGGAAAATCAGAAACAATCATCTTGGACCATGTAGGCAACTGCACTACTCACGGTTTGCCTGACGATGAACACGAGTGGACACTTGACGGACGCACACGGCGCAACCGTGCCGGATCGTCCGGAAGTTTAGCTTGCCGGCAATGCCTCAACTGCTATGCCGTCTATCCAAGCACATCTTCTGTTTGCCCAATTTGTGGGACACCGGCCAGCAAGACCAGAGCTGAAATAGAAGAAGTTGAAGGCGAGCTGGTTGAATTTCAGCGTCGCAACGAAAAAATGGAACAAGGACGCGCAACAACACTGGAAGAACTCACGGAACTTGGGAGAAAGCGCGGATACGGCGCAAAGGCCAAAGCCTGGGCAAGATATGTGTTTAATGCGCGCAAAGCGAAAGAGGAGCGTCGTTATCAAAGATGAATAAACACCGCACTCATTTGCCAACTCGTTTTTTAATGGCGACTTCTGAGGAAAATCTAATAGTTGCCATAATTAAACAAGCATGGTGCGACGCATTCATGAATATAACCGCCGGAGAATATTATGGCCTACACCAACATAAAGAGCAAAAAAATGCGCGTCAGATGTTTGAAGGCGGTCATAAGGATGAATGGAGACAGTCATTGAAAGACTTGGCTCAATCAATCCAGATTGACGATGAAGACATTGTTAATGCCTATTACAAATACAGCGCAATGCTCAAAGCAGGCAAAACCGATGTATCTCCGGATGACGCATTCGACATATTAATAAAAACTTTAATTTGAAAGGAAAAGAAAATGAGCAACAACAACGAAGTCGGCGGAATCGCCTCAGATAGATTAAGATCTCTAATTGAACGCATTGAAAAATTAGAAGAAGAAAAAGCTGCCATCAGTTCTGACATCCGCGATGTTTATGCTGAAGCAAAATCAGCCGGGTTTGATGTAAAGGTTATGCGAGTTGTCATTAAACTGCGTAAAATGAATGCTGCGGATCGTGACGAGTTAGAAACATTGACCGACACCTACCGCAGAGCATTGGATTTCTAAACAGAAAGGACAAAAAAATGAAAAAGAACATTGCTATTGAAAAACTGAATGAAGACATACCCCAAATAGGATTGAAGAAAGACGATTTTATTGTCGCTTACCCCATGGATTTTTACTCCGGGGCCGGGGTTTATGGACTGAAGTGCGACAACGGATTTGTCAAATTGTGCCACTGCATTGAAATGATTGATGGAAAAATTCAAGTCAAGGAAATTGGAACAGCCGGCAGCCGCTTAATGACGCAAAATGACTTTAAGAAAGTCGTTAATCACAAATTATTTGCCCGCGTTATTATCGATAACAATCTGCCAAGCCTGGCAGTTAATTCTTTGGAAGAAATCTTACTCGGAGAATAAGGCCATGTCAGAAACCGAAACCCTTAAAAAAGTCATGCTTAAACTAGGTGCCAAAAATTGGATTAAAATTTGGCGCAACAATACCGGCCAAGCGTGGCAAGGAAAACGCTTCGGATTAAAGCGAGGCACAAGGGTATTTGACGAGATGGGGCGTCCAATTATCGTCGAACCTGGTGATATTATGATCAGGGGAGCCCATCCCGTCAATTTCGGTTTAACAGGATCTGGAGATATTGCCGGAATTATAGCCCCCAAAGGCATTGTGATTTATATCGAGACAAAATACGGACGATACAAGCAGACAGAGCAGCAAAAACGCTTCGCCAAAATGATTCAGGACATGGGCGGTATTTATATTGTTGCCAGAGATCCTGATACAGTGGAGCAGCAAATAATTGATGAATTGAGGTTACGTCATGGCTGGAATGGTTAATTTTGATGAAGTGAACGCAGTTGCACTAGCCAACCTGGAAAGTCTAGTCAGAGATTGGCTTCCCGCCGGCAAAAGGAACGGCAACGAATGGCAGTGTGGAGATTGGGATGGCAAGCCCGGGAAAAGCCTGCTAATCAATCTAAAAACAGGCAAAGGCTCGGATTTTTCAGCCGACGAAGCGGTGGGTGATCCAATCGGTATATGTGCTAAAGTCTTCAGACTTGACCGGGTTGAAGCAGCCCGTAAGCTGGCAGGAATATTCGGACTTGAAGGCGGAGAAACATCAGAACGTACGGAAAAATACAATAAACCAGCAATTTCGGCCGGAGAGAAGCAGGATGAGCAAGATGAAAATGATAAAGAAAAACAAGCAAAACTCGACCGCATATTGTCCGAGTTGGTCGATTTACGAGGTACCCCGGCGCAAACATACCTTAAAAGCCGCGGAATTACCGGTGCTCCTGCTTCGCAATTCAAATGGCGGCCGAATAAAGGCAAATCCGGCGGTAGCCTCGTTTGCATCGCTCGCAATGACGATGGCGTCGTCAAGGCCGTACAAAGTGTTTATTTGGATGCCAACGGCAGAAAAGCAAACTTTGCCGTTAAAAAAAGAACCAACGGCTTCCCATCTGGGTGCCCACTTAAAATAAAAGGCGATGTCAACGGACCAATTCTTTTAACAGAAGGTCCTGAAGACGCTTTGACTTTAGCCCAAACGACACATTTTGAAGTCTGGTGCGCCATGGGATTAAACTTCATAGGAAAAATTGAGGAACCTAAAGGACGCGCCTTAATTGTGGTACGCGATAATGATGAAGAAGGATCCAAACCAGACGAAACCATGAACAAAATTCTGGCGTCGTTTCTTGACCGTGGATTTAAAAAGTTAATGTGTGCCAGACCTCCACGCTCGATAAAAGATAGTAACCAGCTTTTGCAGGAACTTGGCGCCGAAGCTGTTGTAAAAATGATAAATGACGCCCAACCCGTCAAAGATGGACGTTTTGATGAAATTGAGCCTCCGGCTGAATATTACCAAAGCACCCCGCCGGATTATCCGGAGCCTGAAGATTCTATATTTGCACAGCTTGCTTACCGGCCACGTACCGATGTTGGAAATTCCCAGCGCATCGTGGCTCGTTGGGGAAAGATCGTCAAATATGCTCCCGGCATGGGCTGGATCATCTATTCTCACGGATTGTGGGATAACAAACATGCGGATCTACGTGTCATCAACATGGCCAAACGCACAGCTCTTGATATTGCCAAAGAAGCCGACTACGTAGAAGAACACCAAAAATCAGGAATTAAAAATTGGTGTAAAAAAAGCCAGGAAGGCGGGCGCATCAATTATGCGCTGAAACTTGCCCAGCCTGACCTCTACATCGATATTGAACGTCTTGATGCCGACCGCCTATATTTCAACGCTGCCAACGGCATGATTGACTTGACCACCGGAAAATTGATGAAACACAGTCCGGATTTTCACTCCACAAAGCAATCAACCGTGGAATTTAACCCAAGAGCCAAATGCCCAGCATGGAACAAATTCCTTCGCGAGATTTTGTGTGAAGACGACGAGATGATCAGCTTTGTCCAACGTGCTATTGGATATAGCCTGACCGGAGACACACGCGAACAGTGCATGTTTGTTTTACACGGAAAAGGTTCAAACGGCAAATCAACATTCCTCGACACCATTCAGGCACTGATGTGCGGCTATCATGTCAAGACCAAAGCCGACGCCTTCATGGAAACCGGAAAAGTTACAGATGCAAACCCTTTTTTGGCAATGCTCCGCTCCGCCAGGTTTGTGACTGCATCGGAAACCAAAGCCGACCGGGCCCTTGACGAAAGCCTCATCAAAGAGGCAACTGGCGACAGCACAATCACCGCCCGAAACTTGCATCAAAACCCGTTCCAGTTTAGCCCACAGTTCAAACTATGGCTTGCCACCAACCATAAGCCGGAAATCCGCGGCACCGACGACGGCATCTGGCGTCGCTTGCTCCTAATACCATTCGCCGCGCAGTTTTATGATAAATCTGACCCTGATGCCCCGGAAAACGGTCCGTTTAAAGATAAGCTGCTAATATCCAGACTTAAAAATGAACTTCCAGGAATATTAGCTTGGGCTGTCCGCGGCTGTCTTGACTGGCAAAAGCAAGGGTTGAACCCTCCAGATACCGTACGCGAAGCTACCCAGGAATACCGTTCCGAAATGGATGTGCTCGGCACATATCTGGAAGAAAACACCATAAAATCGGCAGGAAACACAATATCTTGTTCTTCACTATATGAAAACTACAAAAGATGGTGCCAAGACAATGGCCATGGGCCTTATAGCAAAAACAAGTTTGGCCGGCGCCTCTATGAACGACATATCACCAAAGGAACCACGCCACGCGGAGAAAAAGCCTATGTCGGTATTAAGCTCCGTCAAGAGGAAACCTGGGCCGAATTTAATCGGGGGTGGTGATGATAATAAGGATTTATGTTGTAGGACTTCAATATCTAGCTAAAGAAGTAACCCCTGAAGAAGCCGAAAAAATACTTTCCGCATATGACAACCGAGATGCCGAACGCATCACTATAAATTACGGAAATGATATGTGGCTGGTATCTAAACGAAATATTGTCGCCATCGAAATAGATAAAAGCATCGAAAAGCCTGAAGTTAAAATATTAAATTAGGAGGTACACATGGTACAAACAATCAAACAAAAATGCGCCGCCATTGGCATATCATTGCCGACTTATTATTTAAGGATAAAGAATGGCATGACGCCAGAACAAGCCTTATCCACCCCGAACAAAAGGCGCTTATTGGCATCAGGTATATCCATAAAAAATATTTCAGAGCCGATAGTCGATAAAGAAGACCAGGAACCACGCGCCCCTGTTATGATCCATTACGGAAGCGATAAAGCATACGTTTTTGAAGAAGAATATCAGAACCAGAGAAAAAAAATTCGGCTAAAAAACGCTGAAGAAAAAACGCAGAGCCACCGCAATATCTTGAATGTAAAAACAAAAGAAACCATCCCTATGCCTAGATGCCAAACGCCTAAACCTTGTTACGGGCCGATAAGAGTTCCTCCTCAAAAACAGGCGTGGTCGATTGAAGATGAAGCTAAATTTAATAATGCATGCGGTGGATATACGGCCGTCATCCTTAACCACATAAAGGAAGGTGAATTCAAATATCAGATTTACTCAACAAAGAGCAAAAATAAGCTCTATACTAATGATCTGGTAAAATTTATCAATAGTATCATTAAAATTTGCGATCCTGAAGGTAAAACTCAGTTTCGAGTTTTGGCCAAATAATCTTATTCCAAATTTGGAATAAGACACTGCGATGCGGAAGCAGAGAGGGACGCGGACGCTGGCAGACGTAGCCAAAGCGTCGCGGGCATCGCCATTGGAGCCCATATAACACGCGCGCGTCGAGTGGCCGCCACGGACTACAGAGAGCCACCAGGCAGCGCGGGAACCGGATTGTATGAACTTTTTGAAAGGATTTCTTATATGAAAATAGATTACGGAACTTCTTATTTTGACGCACTTAAAAAATACGTCCGCATACAAAAAGAATATGACAACTACCGGAGAAAGATGCAAATGCGCTTTATCCTCATTATTGGCATTCTGGCAGCCAGTGCAGCTATACACTTGGCGCTTTTTATCATTAGCTTATTTTTTTAGTTAAAGAAAGGAACCTCAATGAGAAAATATGAAATAAAATTTATTGCCGCCAAATGGGTGATTTTTAGGAACCTGATTGTCGAACGAAAAACCGTAATCTGTGCCGGCAATGCCTACAAAGCCAAAAAGAAAACGGAGAGAGAGTATAAAATCTGGGGATTTATTACCCCTGATTGGGTAAGCGTCCAAACTGTAAGAGAGGTGCAATAATGAGCAACCAATACGAAATCGAACTAATCAATGCCGCAAACAAAGAATGTGATCGCTTGCAGGCAAGAATTAACGAACTCGAGAAAGAAAACAGACGCATGGAAAATTATAAAAACCAAAGCTACCGGATCAAAAACCAGCGCCATGAAATCAATAACCGCCTGAAGGAGAACGAACGCCTGAGGGAATTATTAAGAGAATGCTTGCAAAGAATTCCTCAACACCCCATAAACCTCAAGTTTTTAGAAAAAATCCAGGAAGCTCTCGGGCTTGTAGTATCATCAGAAAGTGAGGAAATATGAAAGTATTGAGCTTATTTGACGGTATTGCCTGTGGGAAGGTCGCACTTGAACGAGCCGGAATACCTATTGAAAAATACTACGCTAGTGAGATCGATAAACATGCTATTAACATAGCCATGAAAAACCATCCGGACATCATACAGATTGGCGATGTCACTAAGGTAGACTTCAATAGTTTCGGGGGGGCAGATAGATATGCTTATTGCTGGAAGTCCTTGCCAAGGCTTCAGCTTTGCCGGAAAGCAGCTTAATTTTAATGATCCTCGAAGCAAACTGTTTTTTGAATTTGTACGTGCACTTAAAGCAATCAGACCAAAATACTTTTTGTTAGAAAACGTCAAGATGAAAAAGGAATATGAGAATATTATATCCTCTGAACTAGGTGTAAATCCTGTCGAAATCAATTCGTCATTAGTATCAGCCCAGAACAGAAAACGATTATATTGGACGAACTGGAGTATTACAAAGCCTAAAGATAAAGGAATTTTGCTAAAAAATATTGTTCACGAAAATACGTGTTCGAAAGAACAAATATACGATATTATAAAAGACTATATCGTCCCATTTGACCAAACGCTTAAAATTTTAGATAAAAAAGTTGAAAAGGGAAAAGTTGGATATTTTCGCAAAGATAGCCAAGCAAACCGAGTTTACTATATACACGGTAAAGCTGTAACTCTTTGTGGCGATGCAGGCGGCGGCGCCGCTAAAATGGGGCAATATTTATTCGGGTGTATCACTCCTGACAGAATAAATAAACGCCAAAACGGACAACGGTTTAGTGATGGCCAAAAATTCTATACATTAACCGCACAAGACCGGCATGGCGTTCTTATTGAAGGATATATCCGTAAACTAACTCCGACTGAATGCGAAAGGTTGCAGACCCTTCCTGATGGATATACGGAAGGCGTAAGCAATAGCCAACGATATAAAACGCTTGGCAATGGCTGGACTGTTGATGTATTAGCTCACATTTTTAGCCAAATAAAAATACAGAAAAAAGAAAGAGAGGAACAAATGTCTAATTTTATATACCCAGAATGTGGAATAAATAATATAGATTGTGGCAAAGAAGGATACAAAACGCCAAAAGAGATCCGCTATGAAAAGGCTCTCCGCGAAATCATTATCAACGGACCGTCGTGCTATAATGATAGTGATTGCCCAGCACACGGCGGTGATGGCTTTGACCAAGGGTGCGGACATTGTGCCGTAATTATTGCTAAGAAAGCACTTAAATAAAATAAGCCCCGTTTATTGCGGGGCTCACTTTTTATTCAATATCAACCCACCTCATACAAGTGGCTAACAGATGATTATAGTCTCCGGAAGTTGCCTCTTTCATAAATAGGTCTCTTTCTTCTTTTGGAATGCCGGCATTTCTCATCGCTTGGCTGCAGGCACCAAGGATAAAGAAGGCGTTCCCACTGTTGCCTGTCAGTTTAACTGTTATATTCGGATATTTACACATAGCAAACTCCTTTATTCTATACGGCCGATACAAAAAGAAGCATCGACCAAAGACTTGAGAGCTTCTATCCTGTTTTGAACACCGGACAAACCACCAAGGCTACTGTTCACGCGTCTCTCGTCGCTTCCGGCGTCTTCCCACTCAATACCCTCTTTGGCCGCATCAATCCGGTATTTTATCTCAGACATAATATCTTCCATTGCTTTGATATTTCCGGAAATGATCGTTAATTTAGTTTTACTATCCATAGCGCACCTCCTTAAAATATACCCATATAGCGACAATAAGACGCTCCTTCAGGATTAATGATAAGACTTTTCATAAGCCCACGGAAATCTCTATTGATAACCTCAACAGCCGTCAAATGACCATCTCCATCGCTTCCGCCTTTACCGGCCAAAAAATCATAATCTGCAGCAGGATTTTTGCATATTTTATTAAAGACGTCTTGGCTAACCTCGACAGTTTCCGAAATATAGATGTTTTCGGCCCTTTCCGGATATCTGAAGCTCATGTCAACGACTTCTTGAATATCCATAGGCTTGCGGATCATATAACATTTAACTTTTTTCATATCGATTTTCCCTTTCATAAACCAGATTTTAGAGGAGATAACCTCATCTTTATATGTTCATTGACGCTCTTGTTGAGCACGAAGTCAAGTCATTTTTGCGTTTATTTTGAACTATTTTTATTTTTATTTTAACCGATTTGACCGATTTGACCGATTTTTTAGGTTTATTTTTCAAAAATAACATATAAGCTAAAAATAAATTTATTTTAAGTGTTTGAAAATAAACAATTTAACTGTTTTTACTGATTTAACCTATTTTTTTATTTTTTTCAGTATTATTTTTTTGAAATTATAGAAGAAAACCCAAAAAATGAGAAAAACGGTAAAATCGGTAAAAAGAGAAAGTATAAAAAAATAAAATTTTTGACTTTTAGCGTTCAAAATGACTATTATAGGGTAAGGAGAGAATAACGCATGCCAAACTTATCATTGAAAGACGCCGAATATTACATCGATGATATTGCCAAAGAACAAATGCCATATGCTTGCGCCGCGGCATTAACTAAAACAGCTTCAGCAATCGGTAACTATTTGGCCAAACAATCAGCACATCAGTTTCATACGCTAACAGCTTTCTCCAAAACCCATAAAACCGCAAGAATCGGCGGAAAGCCATCTCCTGGAAGTTCTTATGCTACACTTCCTGCAGATAAAAACCACGGCATCAATAGAATGAAAGCCGTTCTTGGAAACCAACATTGGGGTATATCTGAACAGATTGATAATACAAGTACCATAAGGAAACCAAAGACAAGTAAATACTTATGGATACCATTGCAAGGGCGTAAAAGAAATTACGGCCCTAAAAAAGCACTCAAGCAAAGAGGAACATTTGTGATTAATAGCCGTAGAGGAACGCTGATCATGCAACGAAAAGGTAAAAAAGGTATTTTGACGCCGTTGTTTTTGCGTCGCCGCCAGCAGACAATCAAGCCCAAGTTTAGCATGCAGCGCATCGTCGAGAGCCGGTCTCAAAAATATATGGATTACTTTTTTGAGCAAACAATGAATAAGGCACTAGAGACAGCAAGATGGTAGAAGGCGAAAAAATAAAGAGCCTCATAGGTTCTTCCTAACCACCGCGAACCGCGGGTCAGCGCGAGGCGCGGCATATAGCTATGTTTGAAAATAAAAAAACGAGTTGCGAAAATGACAGATAAAAATCAAAATGACATCGCTGAAAAATTAAAATCTATGAAGCTGGAGCTCATAGAGCTCAGCCGATTAGTCCCGGATCCGCTCAACACAAAAAATCATCCGAAAGAACAAATTGAGAAAATTGCGCAATCAATGAAAAAGCGGTGGACTAATCCGATTTTGGTTGATGACGATATGGTAATCGTTGCCGGACACGGACGACGGCTCGCGGCGCTCCAGTTGGGAATTGAAAAAGTTCCCGTCATCGTTCTGCATAACCTAACTGAAGCTGAGCGCATCCAGTACCAAATCTTTGACAACAAATCAGCTGAAATGGCAGAATGGAACTGGGAAAACCTCCAAGCGCAGATGGATCGTCTTATTGAACTTGGCGCCGATATTGAAGAAACCGGATGGACATTGGATGAATTGAGCGAAACCTTGGACGACTTAGATGATGACGCCCCTAAGACGTTGGATGTCGAAAAGCTTGATAACTCACCGCCGTTGGCCGAAACTGTAAAGAGCCGACGTGGAGAAGTTTGGATTTGCGGACAACACCGGATAATGTGTGGCGATAGCACCAGTGAAGAAGACGTTGACACATTAATACAGGGAGCTCCGGCCGATTTGGTCTTCACAGATCCGCCGTATGGCGTCAGCTACAAAGGAACTAATAACCCGAACGGACGCGAGTGGCAAATTATCAAAAATGACCATTTGCGCGGAGACCAGTTGTTTTTATTCCTGCTTGAGGCTTTCAAAAACATCAAGCGACACTTGAGGAAAAACCGCGCATTTTATATTTGGTATGCCAACGCTAACCACGTTAATTTTGAAACCGCCATCAGGGGCGCCGAGCTTAAGCCAAAGCAAGTCATCATCTGGGATAAAGGAATGGTTCTTGGACACTCAGACTACCATTGGGCATATGAACCTTGTTTTTACGGATGCCACGAAGGCGAGAATTGCAAATGGTTCGGAGACCGTTCGCAAAAAACACTTTGGAACGAAACAGACCAAGACTTCGATGATTGGCCACGCGATAGACTGGTCGAAGCCCTAAAGGCATTTAAGGCCGGTTCGGAAATTTGGACAATCAAAAGAGACGCAGCCTCAACCTATGTGCATCCAACACAAAAGCCTGTGGCGCTGGCTCAGAAAGCTATGGTTAACAGCTCTAACCGCGGGGAAATTGTACTTGACCTTTTCTCAGGTTCCGGATCGACTATGGTAGCTGCCGAAAACATGGGACGTAAATGTCGTGCTATGGAAATAGATCCGCGCTATTGCGATGTAGGAATTAAACGATGGCAGGAATTATTTGGCGGGAAAGCCAAACGCGAAAGCGACGGTGCATATTTTGACGATATAGAGGAGCGCCCATATGTCGGTATTGAGTAAAAGCGATTTTGCCCGGAAAATTGACCGTTCGCATCAATACGTATCAAGCCTAATCAAGAAAGGACTAATTGTTCTCACAAAACAAGACGGTCGCGAAATGGTAGAGGTTGAGGCATCAATGGCCAAGATTGCTGCAAATGCAGATCCGGCAAACAATCCTGCAGTTACGATGCCCCGTGCAGACGGACGTACTAAGGCGTCGGTTGGCATGACCATACGACAAAATGGTATTCCAAATACAGAAACAGATGGAAGCCAATCCAGTACGACGATGCAATATCAGAAAAGTCGTGCGGTCAAGGAAAGCTACGCGGCTCGCTTGCGTAAGGTCGAATTTGAGGAAAAAATGGGGACCATAGTGCACAAAGAAGGAATTGAAAAAGCTTCTTTTGGCGTTGCCAGAATTCTGCGAGAAAAGCTCAAAGCGGTGCCAAACCGATTGGCTCCAAAAGTTACAGTCGTGACAGACCAGAGAGAAAATTTTATAATTTTACAAGAGGAGATGGAGAGTGTCATCAAGGAAATCCAAGCGGCCATCGTCGAAATCATCAACACATGAGTTCGCTCCGGAAGACTTCATCGTTCCGGAACTTCCGGATGACGACGAACTGGACAAGACAGACTACGATGGCAAACTCAAGAAAATAGAACTCGAAACCAAACAAGGAATTATACTTGATAAAAATGAAAATGAACGCCAGGCGTTCAACCTTGGACGTTTGCTTCGAGATAAGCTCAACGGCTTGCCGTCAAAACTGGCGGCTCGAGTTTCTGCCGAAAGCAATATTAAAAAAAACGAAAGGTTAATAAGGAATGAGTGCAACAGGTGCAGTCGAGAAATACTCAGACGAATGGCTGATATTGGAAGGAATTAAAACCTTTTGCGAGGGTTTCCTCAAAGGGTTAGAGTTACCTCCTAGGCAAACAATCTCCGAATGGGCCGATGCAAATCGCAAGCTAAGCTCCGAAAGCTCTGCCGAACCTGGAGACTGGAATACCAGTCGAGCCGAATATCAGCGCGGAATTATGGACGCCATCAGCGACATTAACTGTACTGAAGTTACGATTATTGCCAGCTCCCAAGTCGGAAAAACAGAGATGATCAACAATGCGGTCGGATTTTACATAGACAAGGATCCATGCCCGATTTTGCTGTTGCAACCAAATCTCGATGTCGCAAAGAGCTGGTCAACCGACCGTCTAGCTCCTATGCTACGCGATACACCGTGCCTGCAGGGAAAAGTGTCGGATAGCAAAGACAGCGGCAACACCGTTCTACACAAATCATTCCCGGGAGGCCACATTACCATGGCTGGAGCTAATTCTGCCGCCAGTTTGGCAAGCCGACCGATTCGGGTTGTTTTGCTTGACGAAATCGACCGATATCCAATATCAGCCGGGAAAGAAGGCGATCCTGTAAAGTTGGCCATAAAAAGAACAACAACCTTTTGGAACCGAAAAATTGTAAAATGTAGCACTCCGACTATTGCGGGCATGAGCAAGATTGACCAATCATTCAACCAATCAGACATGCGTTTTTTTATGGTGCCGTGTCCTCACTGCGGTAAAGAACAGAGGCTTGAATGGGCAAACGTGAAGTGGGATAAAAAAGACAGCATTGAAGAAACTGCTAAAACTGCGGCCTATGTCTGCCCTCATTGCGGCTCTTTATGGAACGACGTAGAGCGCTGGCACGCCATCAGCCTTGGACATTGGGAAGCGACCAAACCATTCCATGGGCATGCTGGATTTAGCCTATGGGAAGGATATTCTCCATGGGTAAAATTAGAGGAAATTGTTCAGAACTTCCTCGAAGCCAAAGATGATCCGGAAGCATTAAAAACATTTATTAACACTTCACTCGGACAAGTATGGGAAGACAAAGGCGAGAGAATTGAAGACGATAAGTTGCTGGCACGGCGAGAAACATATACCAGCGCTCCTCCGGAAGTCGTCGTCATTACTGCCGGCGTCGACGTACAAGATGACCGCTTAGAAGTAGAGCGTATAGGTTGGACAGCAAACAACCAAAGCTATGGCATGGGAAAGGTTGTATTGCTTGGAGATCCAACGGCATCTAGAATATGGGAAGAATTAGACGAACTTCTTCAAACGCCAATCAATCACGATCTAGTCGGCGAAATGCAAATATCCGCATGCTGTATAGATAGCGGATATTTAACCCAGCAAGTCGGAAAGTTTTGCCAAGAAAGATGGAACCGTCGCGTCTGGGCTATTAAAGGAATGCCGGGCGAAGGTCGTCCGATTTTGAAAAGAGCCCCTGGAAAGATTAAAAAGCTCAACCTGGAGTTTTTTCTCGTGGGAGTAGATACTGTCAAGGATGTCGTCTATTCCCGGCTTAAAATTGATGATCCACAGGCGGCCGGATATTGCCACTTTAACATGAGCTACGACGACAACCACTTCAAGCAACTTACTGCAGAGGAGGCCAAAACCTCATATATCAAAGGTCGAAAAATAAGATACTATGCACTACGACCAGGACGTAAGCGTAATGAAGCATTGGATATATTTGGCTATTCATTGGCAGCGCTCGAAGGTTTAAAGCTCTCTGGTTTAAATCTCCGCCGGCGATGGGAAAAGATGCTCGCACGTCAAGAATACGCGGAAACTGTTCGTGAAATTATAACTAAAGACCCAGATGCCAACATAGAAAACATACCAAAACCGTCTGTATTACGTCCCAGAAAACGTCGTCGCGTTGTTGGCCGCTTTGGGTAATAACCTAAAAAAGTATAAAAAAGCGTTCATTTTGAACTTTTATCTTGAAATTTGAGAAAATAACGCATATAATTAAACGACATAAACTAAAGAAAGGTAAATAAAATGACGCAAAACATCAACGGTCAAGAAACGCCGGGAAGTTTGATTGGTGGCTTTATAGGCGTAGCTTTGCTTTTTATTTTAATTTTTTGGGCAGATTTCGGAGTATGGAGCTCCTTATTTACAGCTGGCTTCACTGGAGCCATCATCGGGGCGATGATCGATGCAGATTATATAATTTGGAAATCCAAAGACGGAATAAAGGTAAATATAAACTACGTTGATGCACATGGTAAAAATAGCCAGCGTGCCATTATTTTAGACAGAATATTCAGGCGAAAGGGAACAACTTATTTTGAGGGAGTATGCCTTCTCCGTCATGAGCGACGCACCTTCAAAGTTGATAACATAACCGATATGTATAATGACAACGGGGAAATAAAAAAAAAAAAAAAGTTTATAGATGATTTAGAAAAAGTAAAGATACCAACAAGTAGCCACGCCTCCATAAAACAAAAGGCAGAACAAATTAAAACAATAAAACATGAGTTGAAAAAAGGAATTATAGTGTCGGCAATATTGGTAATTATACCTGGAATTTCGATTATTGCATCAAGCGATAACAAAATTGAAAGCGTTATTGCCATGATCGTGTCAATATTTTTAATCGGATTGTTGGTTGGTTTCGTATTGGCATTATTTAAGCTTTTGTACCAAAAATCAAAAAAATAAAAGAAAAAAGTAAATAATTTTATTTTTTTAATTGATTTTTAAGATTTGTCGGGGTATGCTGAAGACCTAAAAACAGCAATAGCGGTTTTCCGCCCCCCGATAGATAAGGCGATTTTTTTATGCCCTTATGGCGGATGAGAACCGTAAATATATTGAATAGCGGTCAAAGCCTCTATTGCGGCTTTTAGTGAGTCCGCCACCTCTCAAATTTGTGTGGCTTATCTAAAGAAAGCAATAGAAAATGACAAACACAAATTTAATTTCACAAAACGATTCCCGCTTAACTATTAATGACCTACAGGTTATTGAAGACGAACCTCGCATCAAAGACATTGTTCTCGGCGAGCGGTTGGGGTTAAAAAATACACGTGACTTCAAAAATGTTATAGACCGAAATATTCAAGAATTAAAAGAATACGGAGCGTTGTCGTCACAAACGACAACGGAAAGAGTAGGATGTGTCAACAGAAAAATCACGAGTTATTACCTCAACGAAGCGCAAGCCCTCCTCCTTTGCATGTTTTCGCGCACAGCCAAAGCGGCACAAGTTAGGAAAGAACTGATAGACGTTTACATGGCCTACCGCACCCGTGGATTAGCTAAAGTTCGTGAGCACTATCGTCAAGTAACGGCTCCAAGCAAATCTCAAATTTTACATAATTTTGCTCCAAATATCAAAAATTGCAAACTTATACCCATAACCGGTATGCAGCTAAACAAAACTTTTGAACTCGGAGAATTAGCGGTAGCGGTTAGCGTTGACGAATATTCCGGAGCTGGCGTTTACGCTTTCCATAAAATCGACGGCAAGACGGAAATGTATCGATGCATACAAACACTGACCGGAAAGATTTTGTTACAACGCGATAATGGAGATCCTGAGCTATCATGCAAGGTTGAAGACTTCAACGGAATGAGTAAATCAAAAGTTGTGTCTATATTTAAGCAGATGGATTTATCAACCGATGGATTTAATGAGCTCCAAAAGTTTCTTTTCAAAACTCACAAACCTCGTGCCAATGCATAGAGGAGAGCGATAATGAAAAATTTTTTGAAATCATTCGTGGTCGCTTTTATCTTGGCCATTACAACAATATGGACAGCTAATAACATCATACAATACAGAGCTTCAATTGATAGAATTGAAATAGAGCTTGAAAAGACGCGCGCCTACGCTGAATATTTGCCAATCCTGCAGGAACAACTTCGCGCATCGGGAATTTAACCAAACAAAGGTGTCGAATTCGACACCTTTGCAGTTTTACTAAAAAAAGCCCCGGATATTTGCAACTATCCGAGGCTTTTCTGCTTCCCTGGCCGTTGTACACCGGTTCGGTCGGCGTTCTTCATGTTTGGTTATAGACCGGACCGGCGGGACTTGAACCCACGACCTGAACTGCTCGGTTCATTTGCTTGCAAGCAACGCTCTACCCACTGAGCTACGGTCCGATAATCATCAGGTTTGTTATCGCACAAGCCTTTTCAAAAAAGCGCCGTTCTTATTTCCTAGGGGCGAGCGGGCGGAATCTCGCCAAGGTTACAGCTCTCGCGGTCGCATACCTTTTAAAACGTCCGCCGGGCTAGGCTTTTCGCAAGAGATTATCCCGGATTATTCTCTTTCGCCTTGGTCGGATCGGCTGGATTTGAACCAACGGCATCTTGCTCCCAAAGCAAGCGTTCTTCCAGACTGAACTACAATCCGATAAAGGCAAGAAACGAATTTAATATTTTATTTCTTGCCATGTTTCACTAACGCGGAAAATTCAAAAAAAAGCACGGAAGGTTTCGATCTCATGGATCATGATTTTACACCTACAACGCCACTCCTTTCGGAGTCCCATTCCGGCAAATCCGGAAGGCTGGTTGCGTGGGATGGACTTGCACCATCGTCCTCTTGGGTATGAGCCAAGCGAGCTGCTGCTGCTCCACCACGCCATCGTATAAACTGACTAAATATTACCAATATATATGAATAAAAGTCAAGATATAAAAAATATTTTTTGCACATTTGCGTTCAAAATGACTAAAATAGTTTAAAAAGTTCACCACATTTACAACCAAAGCAGAGAGGAAGTATGGCAAACACAAATCTAACTCCTGAGGAAATCGCAGATTTAAGGGCTAGGCGAAAAAAACTTTTTAATGCATACACCAGCGGAACATCATCCATAAGTCACAATGGCAAGACCGTAACATTCCGTAGCTTATCAGACATTAAAGAGGCAATCAATGCAATTGATGCTGAGCTAGGGGAAAAGAAAACCCGCATTATTAAAACTGTTTCTCGCAGGGGGCTGTCATGAATAAAATTCTTAAACGTCTGAAAAGAACTTTTTCCGGGACCGAACCGACATTCGGTGCTACCGGACGCGGGCGTTTGCGCGCGTGGTATGCAACTTCAAGCGGGCCAAACACATCAATCGTCTTTTCTGTACAGGAAATGCGTAATCGCAGCCGTGACTTAACACGAAATTTTCCATATCTTAACGGAGCTTATGAAACCGTAGCCAGTAACATTGTAGGTCCAGGAATCAATGTCATGCCGCGCCATGATGACTGCGCTATTTGCAACCGTTTGCGAGAGCTATGGGATGACTGGTGTACAGAATGTGATATTGAAGGCGTCAATGATTTAACCGGCATGCTTTCCTTGGCTGTTCGCGAACGATGGGAAGCCGGTGAGGCTTTCTTGCGTTTTATTCCAACTCAAGAAGGCACAATTCCTTTGAAACTGCAACTCTTACAAGCAGATCAATGCAAAATAGATGAAAATCACCTCAATAATGATGGAACGAAAACAATTGGCGGCGTAACCATAGATGAAAATGGAACAGTTAAATCGTACACCATATACAAAAATCACCCCGGAGAAGCGCTTGTCGGAGAAAATACGAGCGAAACTATAGAAATTCCAGCAAACGAAATATGCCACTATTTCCAGCAATTGTGGATTGGACAACGCCGAGGCATCCCTGAGATATTCTCATCGGTGGTAAAAGCCCGGGAAATGATGGAATATGACGAAGCAGAGCTCAATAAAAAGAAAATTGCGGCCATGATGGCAGCATTTGTGACAACACCAAGCCCTGATGGCATAATGAACTCGGATCCGGATGATGAAGACGCTGGCCCTGGAGAGGCAGTTGCTGAAATCACCACCGGGACAATAACTACATTAGCCCCGGGTGAAGACATTAAGTTCAATCCACCATCTGAAAGCGGCAGTTCTTACGAACCATTTATGCTTCAAAATCTCCGCGCTTTGGCCAAATCTCTAAAATTGACATATGAAGAATTTTCAAACGATATGTCGAAGGCGAATTTTTCTAGCATAAGAGCCGGCCTTAACATAACTCAACGTCAGCATAGGCAAGAGCAAGAGCGCCTCATTCAACAAGTTGTTCGGAGAGTATGGTGCGAGTTTGTGAAAGCGGCAATTTTAGGCGGCGCCTTAGAAGTTGACATTAATGACTACCTAGACAATCCTCAACATTTAACTAGAGCTCGGTTCCAAGCTGCCGGTTGGCCATATGTAAACCCTCAACAAGAAGTAGCCGCCAACAAGGAGAAAGTTCTATGCGGTTTTGCTTCTCGTTCACAAATTATTGCCGAAAGTGGATACGATGCCGCCGAAATCGACGCTCAAATTGCCTTAGATGCAGAAAGAGCAAGCAAATTAGGTCTCGTATATACGACGGATCCCACTGCAGGAAAAGGAATTACAGCCCCAGAAAATAACGACGAAGGAACAAAAAAATAAAAATATTAAAATTTTTTTTGAACTTTTGCCCTGTGCATCGTTATAATGAAAACATATAGTTCAAAATGAACATTAACAGTTTAAAAGGAAACAAT
>CALXTN010000008.1 GCA_944391405.1 uncultured Alphaproteobacteria bacterium
GCTTAATGATATTTTACAAGATGCAAATTTATATGATGTTGATATATTAATCTTAACGCCTAGATGAATTCGTGAGCATAGCCAAACGACTAAATATTAAAAAAGATGAAACAAAAAATTTTTCATTTATAAGAAATAAAGAAAACCAAACTAGATATTCTTATACAACCAAAGAATATGATAAAATATTTTTTCATTAATAATGCAGTATATATTTTGAGCAAACAATTAATTATCGAACAGCTTATTTATGGCGTAATTTGCTAGCATTGAAAATGACAAATAAAGAACTAACGTTGTGCAAAATAGCACCAGCTAAAGGGCCAATTAAACCAACAACAGAGATACTTACACACAATAAATTAAAGAATAAGGAAAATATAAGATTTTGTTTAATAGTTCTCAAAGTGGCAATAGATAACTGCTTAAGTCTAGGCAATGCAGTTAAATTATTATCTATCAAAGCAATATCTGCTGCATCAACGGTAATATCATTTCCGAGTTTACCCATAGCAATTCCGACATTAGCGACTTTAAGAGAAGGAGCGTCATTTATCCCATCACCGATCATACAAGTGTATGCCCCATCCTTTTGTAATGATTGAATAGCTAACACCTTATCAGTAGGTAATAAATTTGCATATACCTTGCTAATACCAACTTTACCACCTAAGTATTGCGCTGCTGCAAAATTATCGCCTGACAGAATAACGATGTTTTTTGATAAAGGCTGAAGAGAATGAATAACATTTTTAGCATCTGGACGTACCGTATCTGATAGAGCAATATATCCAATCAAATCATTTTCTATTGCTGTAAGAATTAAGGTTTTCCCCTGATTTTGTGTTTGAGAAATTTGATAAAATTGCTCATCACTGATAGAAACGCGTTTGCTTTGAAGAAAAGCAAGATTACCAGATATTAAGAATTTTCCTTTAATAATTCCAGACACACCTTTGCCTGGGATCATTTTAAAATCATCAATAGAAGAAAAAGTAAGATTTGCTTCTAAAGCAGAAGTTATGACAGCTTTTGCCAGAGGATGCTCGGAATATTTTTCTAAGCTTGCCGTAAGGGACAAAATATCATTGCGAGAATATCTGACATCAAATGATATAACATCAGTAACAGTTATATTTCCTTCTGTTAATGTGCCGGTTTTATCAAAAATAAAGGTATCAACTTTTCCCATCATTTCAAGTGCGGCTCCTGATTTTATTAAAATGCCGTTTTTAGAAGCTGATGTCATTGCTGAAATAACAGAAATTGGTGTAGCCAAAACCAAAGCACACGGGCAAAACACAACTAAAATTGTAACAGCACGAATGATTTCTCCGGTAAAAAAATAAGTAGCTAAAGCAATTAATAGAGATGCAGGCACTAAAACAGAAGCAAGTTTATCAATAAGTAATTCTGTAGGAGATTTATTCTTCTGAGCCTGCTCAATCAATGTAATCATTTTTTGCAAAAAAGTATCAGTAATTGCAGTAACGGTTATATCAATAGAGCCAAAACAGTTTAATGTTCCAGCCATAACTGTATCATTAACAGTTTTATCAACAGGAATGGATTCTCCAGTTAAATTAGCCTGATTGATTGATGTAGATCCAGAGATAATAATTCCATCAGTTGGAATAATTTCTCCTGGAAGAATGCGAAGAATATCGCCATTTTTAATTTGATGAATATCAACAATAAAATCACCATCCTGTGTAATTTTTCGTCCCTGAGTTGGAGTAAGCTTCAATAAATTTTCTATTCCCTTTTTCGCTTTATCAACGGTAATATCTTCTAAAATTTCTCCAACTGCCATAATGAGAGCAACTTCACCCGCAGCAAAAATTTCACCAATAAATATAGAGGCAATCATCGCTGTTGTAATAAGCAAAGGAGATGTCATTTTTCGCCGTACAAACAAGGCATTTAATGCTCGAAAAACAATAGGAATACCTGAAATAAAAATAGTTAACCAAACAGGATTAAAAAAAGGTTCCACATCTAAAATTAAACAAACAGGACTAAGCAATAAGCACAAAGCTGAAATGAGAGTCATTTTGATGCCGGCTAAAAATTCAATAAACTGCATAAACATGATAACACCTTTCTGAAATACTATATGTATACTATATACCCTATATGGTATATTGTCAAGAAAAATGTTTATCCCCAAAATGTATGAAAGAAAATGAAGAAATATTAGATATTTGAAAAACGCTCAATAGCTTTAGCAAATTTTTTAATAGTATCTTCCGCATCACCATTTTGAATACCATCACGCACGCAACAACGCATATGACTTTCAAGAACAATTTGTCCAGCTTTATGAAGAGCCGATTTTGCAGCATTAATTTGAATAAGGATATCTTCGCAAGGCGTACCATCGTCAATCATACGACTAATGGCATTAATTTGCCCAATAACGCGATTAAGTCTATTGTGAAGAGCCTTAGAATCAATACACCTATTCATTAAATTTTCCTTTTAAAATATCAACAGCTATCATCAAGCTGTAGTATGAAACAAAAAAGTCTACTTTGCAAGATGAATAAATTATTAAGTTGACATATGCTTTTTAAGTTCATGCAAATTATTGTTGCAAAGATAAGGAATAAGAGTGTCAATTTCACTTTCTGAACGATTATAGATTTGCAATTGCAATAATTCTTCAATAGTACTCTCATCAAATCTATTCTTTATAAAAACAGTGGGATTACCTCCAACAATACTATAAGGAGCCACATCTTTTGTAACCACGGAATTTGCAGCAATAACAGCGCCTTCACCAATCTGAACACCGGGCATAATGATAGCACGCATACCAATCCAAACGCCATCGTGGATAATCGTATCGCCTTTACTTATATATGCATCTTTAATTTTCTCCATAAAAGGATAGCATGAGAACCAATCCATACGATGAGTATTATTTCCTCCCATTAAAATAATTGCTTCTGCACCGATGCAAACATAATTTCCAATGTAGAGTTTATCATAATTCCATAGGGGCTGAAAATGTGAAAGAGAGTATTCATCGCCATATAAATAACGCACAACATAGTCTTCAAAATTAGGCGTATATGCATTACTATAATAGCTTTTATTCCCTTTAATAATGATATTAGGATTTTTAACGGTTTCATGCAAATATTCAACTTTAGACCAATGTTTTGCTGTATCCATAGTCACTCCTGTTGTAAATTCCATAGTTTTGCAAATTTTCCTTGTTTATCAAGAAGAGAAGCCGGAGTTCCTTCCTCAATAATCTTTCCTTTATCAAGTACAATAATTCTATCCATTTCTTTAAGCGTAGATAAACGATGCGCAATAGCAATAACGGTTTTATTGCACATTAATTCATTGATAGCTTCAATAACTTCATTTTCAGTTTCATTATCAAGAGCAGAAGTAGCTTCATCTAAAATAAGGATAGGAGATTTTTTAAGCAAAGCTCTTGCAATGGCAATACGTTGTCTTTGCCCACCGGAAAGTTTTACACCTCGTTCACCTGTAATAGTCAAATACCCATGAGGGGTTTGTTTGATGAAGTCATCAGCGAGTGCTTTTCGTGCGGCATAATAGATTTGCCGGTCAGAGGCATCAGGGGAACCAAATGCGATATTTTTTTTGATAGTACGGTGGAATAGCAGACTATCTTGCGCAATAATAGACAGAGCTTGTTTTAAGCTGTGGGTGGAAACTTGGGAGATGTCTTGTCCGTCAATTAAAATTGCACCTTTTTGTAAATCATAACTTCGTTGCAGAAGATTAATAAGCGTACTTTTGCCACTGCCTGATTTTCCGACAACGCCAATTTTTTCACCGGGCTGAATAGTCAAATTAAATCCATTGAAAACTTTTTTATGCGGTGTATAGCCAAAAACAAGATTTTTAAATTCAATTTTTCCTTTTTTAACCACAAGAGCAGGTGCTTGAGGAACATCAACAATGTCATGTGGTATCTGTAAAAATGTCAGCGCATCAGCAAGTTTCCCTAGAGATGTTCTGATATTGGTTATTTCCCAGAAAAAGCGCGAAAAATAAGTTAAAATGTCATCTAATAACAAGAGTACTAAAACAACTCCGGCAACATCAATTTTATTAAGTTGCCATAAATAAATAGCCATAAAAATTCCACAAATACGAAAAGTCATCAATAAAATTTCTTGGATGGCGTAAAGAGAAGATTCGGATTTTACCGCTTGAATATTGATACTATTGGCACGATTAATATCCTTTTGCAATTTATCGATTTCTCTGCGTTCTTGCCCAAATAATTTGATTAAAAGAATATTGGTAAGAGAGTCTATAACTTCTCCGCTGAATTGAGCATTTGCAGCGGCTCCTTGTTTATTAAGGGCAGTCGTTTTTTTAGATATGGCGATAGAAACGAGTATAGAACAAACCCCAAAGATAATAATAGGGATTAAAAACCATATACTAACCCTGCCGATATAAAACAAAGTAATAAGAATTAACCAAGTGCAAGAATTAAGTCTGGTGAAAGAAAAAAGTTGTCCCCAAGTTGCATGACTTAAAGAAATAATTCGTTGTGCAAGTTGTCCGGATTTTTGTTCTTTAAGATAAGCGGCAGAGTGCCCGGCAGCGTATGTAATCCCATACTCACGCACTCGCCAAGAAATAGTATTGCGAACATTTTCGTTAATATAATCTCTAACAAAACGGATAAGATTCGTTCCAAGAAACAAAGCTAAAATACCGCCAAGATAAAATAATGCTTTATTCCAAGAAAAATCGGCAACAGTAATAGAAGAAAAATAGCCAATCATAGCTGAAAAAACAACCGCAACTGAAACTTTAAAAAGGCTGTTACAAAAAGCATATACAATTTCAAAAATAAAAAAGTGATAATAACCTTTACAAGCTGCAAAAATAAATTTAAGCGGTGTTTTGGGAGCGGAGGTTAAGGGTTTGTATTGGACATTAAACATTTTTACCTCCTTTCTTTTGCTGAGCTACATAAAGTTTGGCAAATCGCCCACCTTGTTTCAATAAGTCGTTGAAAGTTCCTTCTTCAACAATTTTTCCTTTGTTTAAGACAATAATTCTATCCATATTTTTAAGCGTGGATAAACGGTGAGCAATAGCAATAACCGTTTGCTTTTGAATAAGGTTATCAATAGCTTTTTGAATAATTTGTTCAGATTCGCTGTCTAACGCAGAGGTCGCTTCATCTAAAATTAAGATTGGCGCATTTTTAAGAATAGCTCTCGCAATGGCAATACGCTGACGTTCACCGCCGGAAAGTAAGCACCCTCTGTCACCGGCGAAAAAGTTATAGCCATCATCTTTATCGGAAATAAAATCATGTGCATAGGCTTTTACGGCGGCAGCTTTTACCTTTTTATCAGATTTCGTATCTGTGCCAAAGGCAATATTGTCGGCGATACTGCGATTAAACATAACGGTATCTTGCGGAATTAAGCTGATATTATCATGCAAACTTTCTTGTGTAACATGAGTAATATTCTGCCCGTCAATTAAAATATCTCCGCTTTCAAGTTCGTATGAGCGTTGCAAAAGATGAACAAGTGTACTTTTTCCACTGCCGGAAGCGCCGACAATACCAATTTTTTCGCTAGATTTAATATGCAAATTGAAATTCTTAAAGACATGCTTTTTCGCATTTTTATATTTGAAACAAACATTTTGAAAATCAATTGCGCCGCCTTTAACCTTAAGAGATTTTGCATGAACCGCATCGACAATACCATGAGGGATACTAAAAGGTTCCAAACCTTGCTCTATGGTAGCAATATCTTGGCGAATACGCTGTAACCCATCTTGTAGTTCGCTCAAACCGTTAAGCCCATAAATAAGCGTCATTAAAATAAAAACAATATCTGCTGTCGTAATGGTTCCTTTACTCCACAGATAAACTGAAAGGAGCAATAGAGAAAAAGACATTAAACTGGTGATGGCACCGGTAAGATTATACTGTCCCCACCAAATAAACATGTTTTTCTTGTTTAAGGAAAACTCTTGAGCCAACAATGGATGAAGGCGTTTTTTTTCTTCTTCAATATTGTCAAATTGTTTAACAACAAGAAGATTATTAATAACATCCAAAATTCTTCCATCCACAATGGCCGACATTTTAGCGCTGGCTTTAGAAATACGGGACAAACGTTTCGCGGAGCGCCGTCTAGGAAAAACAACCACGATGCAACAAATCAAATACCCCAATCCGATAAGCGGAGAAATACATAAGAGCATGATAATTTTGACCATAAGATCAAAAAATAATCGTAAATCCCAATTGATACGATTAAGCATAGCTGGAAGTTGTTTAACTTGTTCTTTCTGGCGGATAAGCATACCGCTCTGTTTTGTCGTGATATATTCGTAACTATGTCCGAGCAGATAGGAAAACAAATCTTTTTCCATACGCGTTTGGCAAGGAATAATAAATTTTGCGTCGTAATAATATCGTTGATACTGAGAAACAATAATCCCCAACGTTCCGAAAATCGTTAAAAGCCAAACATATTTCAACGCTACATTATAACTCTGAGCATCATTTATTTTAATAGCACCGGTAATTTCCGCAAAAAAGCGAATACTTAAGTTAGTCAAACCGGCACTGAGGAGAAGCAAAATAAAAACACTACAAATTTGCCATTTAAAAATTTTAGCATAAATAAAGGAAAACGGCATAAATTTTTTAGGAAATGGTTGCATGATAAATCTCACAATAAAAATACGCCTATAATATAAAGATAAAGGGTTTATTTTTCGTAAAAATACAAATTGACAAAATTAAAGAAAAAAGCTATAGAACAACAAGATACTTTATTATTGTTTCACACTAAATTTTAAGAATTATGAAAACAGGTGTTGTATTATCCGTAACTCAAGAAGTAGGGAATGGAGTGATTGTAGAAATTGCAAGCCAAGGAAGTATACAAAAGTATTATGCTTGCACGCAAGATGGTTCAACGGCATTATCTTACCTTTATGTACAAGAAAAAGGTAAAACACTCGAAAATGAAGTAGTTATATTTGAAAACCGCGGAGATGATTTGGTGGCAATCAAGCTGCTTGAGGAAGATGATTAAGACACAAAAAATAAGCCTCTTTTACAATAAGTAAAAGGGGCTTAATATGTCTTGACAAATATTGGAGATATTTTTATAAAACCAATACAAAGAACTATCATTATAACCCATTATTAAATTTTATTTTTATGAAACTACCAAAAACAGTTGCATTAAATTTGCTAGATAGCAAGATGCGTCATTTTTTTGCGAAAGAAAGTAACAAGTGGAATGAAAAAGGGCCTTGGAGATTTCCATCAGTCTGCTATACGTTAGAGCATAAATTAGCGTTTCTGGAGCGAGAGCATTATTTGACCGGACATTACTCTTTAAGAGGTATTTTTCACGATTGGGAAAAGCCTTTTTTGTATTTAATACCGTGGATAAAGGAAGAAAAGAAAATACAAGAAATACATCGTAAATTTAGCCCTCATCATGTCGAATGTGCTCAAACTTCAAAAGCCGAGCATTTGATAGAGATGTATATAGATTGGGATTGTGCGGCAATAACAAAGCCGGATAAACCATTAAATGCATTTGAAACACTATTGCATTGGTATCCTGAATATATAAATACCATGCTTCCAGTTTGTTTGGCGATGAATATAACGTCAGTCAAACCAGAAATTTATATTCATCCAAGGCATGAGTTAAATAAAAATCATGAGTACAATGAATATATGTATAAACATGTGCAGCAAGTATTGGATGCAATAATTAGTCGTTTACCATCAAATAAAAATCAACTTAAGTTAATGTTTAATCAAGTGCATGGAAAGAATATAATTTACTGCCATCCGACAGAGATTTTCCTTTTAGTCTTACAGAAACAACAACAAAATTTAGGATTTGAAGTCAATCTGCAAGATATTAGAAAAAAGCTGGAAGAAGTTACCGCAAAGTTCCGAGTAAAAAAATGTTTTACGCAGTGCGCACAGACACAGCCGATACATGATTATAAAAAAATTCAGAAAAGTGCATTTGCCGTATAGCAAAATTGAAAATCTAAGAAAACACGCTTTTGTAATAAAGCGTGTTTTTTTGTGGTAAAATTTAAAATACACATACTTAACATACTAAAAAATTATCCGGAACAATTACCACACTTTGAACATCCATTGCATAAGATTTTATAGCCACAGGTTTGGCAACGTTCGGCAAAAAATTTCACATACTGGGAAGTATGATTAAATAAGTCGGATTGTTCCAAAGGCATTAATTTAAAAACAGAAGGTTTACCTAAAAATTGCAATCCTGATTTATAAGCCATAACACTTTGTAATTGTTTGCTGGGTAAATGATAAGTCTTTCCATCTTTAACAAAGTTTGTTCCTGTTTCCATAAAGCAAAAAGTAATATTAGCCTCGACACATTCTTGATATAAATTTAGGACCCATTGATAATCAAGAGGACGAGAGCCATCGTAATTTTCTCCACCGGCAATAACTTGCTCAATTTGTTGAGAGGGCAAATATTTTTTAATACTGACCGGTGCTATAAAAGGAGCAACAAAAATTCCTTTATGTTTAAAAGGAAGTTGCAATAGGATAGGGATGCGCTCATCTGCGCGTATTTGATTTTCACAAGTTACATTAAGAAAAACATTTTCCCATCCATCTCCCCAATCAGGAGGTAAAACCTGAGCAATTCTTTCAGGGCGTTTGGTAATAAGAATAAAAACCACATCAGGTCTCTGTTTTATAATTTTCCAAGCATCTTTACGCCATTCATCGGCTTCTTCCAAAAAGAAATCAGAAGTCATGCAAACACGAATGTGCTCACCGCTTTTAATTTTGTAAGAGCCATCTTTATTTTTATTTAAAGGATAAGCAAAGTTGTTTTTAACTTTATAAATATTTCGTCCATTACTGCCACGTTGCTTATCTAAAAAGTACATATAACAGTGCAGGCAACCTTCACTTTTTTTAATGCATCCGTGCCAAGGATTCCAAATATCATGCATAGCGATTAACCCTTTTTCAATAAAAAGCAGTATATAAAAAAAGTAGTTTAAAAGCAAGAGGAATGCAATATGGTAAATGAAGTTGAGTTATATCACCAAAGAAGAAGAGCGTTTATTATTGTGCCGCAAGTGGGCATAATTATAGCACAAAAGGGAAGTATAATGTCACACGTTGAAATTTTACAATCACTGGGAATGTCACAAGAAAGAATAATGGAAACTATAAAAAATAATCCCCGCGGATATTTTATGGACAACACCTTAGTATTGTATCAAGGTGATAATGTTAAAGAAAGCTCGTGTTGGGAGTTAAAGGAAGAAAATTACAAAGTAGTTGCGAAAAATTTTCCAGATATGCAAAAACTTTTTAGCCTTAACCAAGATACACAAGTATATTTGGGCGTAAAGCGAGGAGAACTTGGTGCGATATGGGAAAGAGTACATCAAGTTCCGATAACATTTTTTGAAAAATATTAAGAGGAGAAATAAATGCATCAAATGAAAGTGCGTCGCATTTATTATACCAAGCTAAAGGAAAAAACAAAGACGATAGAATTAAGATTGAACGATGAAAAGCGTCAAAAAATCAAAATCGGCGATAAAATAGAATTTAGTTGTGCTGAAAATCTAGAGGATAAACTTTTTGTAGAAGTGACCGCTCTTTATAAAGCTGCAAATTTTAAGGAGCTGAGTGGCAAGATTGATATAAAGAAAGCCGGATTTTCAGGAACACCGGAAGAAGTTCAGCAAATAATGGAAGAGTTCTATCCTTCAATAGAGCAACAGAAATATGGTGTTTTGGGAATAGAAATAAAAAGGATATAAAAAAACAGCCCAAGGACTGCTTTTTAAGTAAAGATAACATAACTTATTCAAGAGCTTCTACCTCAATGATATTTTGATACATAGATAGAACACCGCTACGAACACCAAAAGTTTTGATACGATAATATTTACCTTTTTTCATCATACTGTAAATATCAGAACTGTTAAATCTACCTAAAATGAGAGAATCGTCAATTTTAAAAACTTCTTTATCCGTATAAATTAGATAATAGGAACGTTTACAAGGCTCTTCATCAAATTTAGGATCACCCTCATCATAATCAACAATATGCTCCTTACCGGTAACAGTAGCCGTAATTAGACTGTCAGTTTGATTTGAAGAAGGTGGTTCTCCGCAAGAAGATAAAAACACAACGCTCCAAAGAGCAAATACAAAATAAATAATTTTTTTATCCATAATCTATAAAGTTAAATAATATAAAATCCTAACCATAGTACTGCAAATAGGCAGAGAGACAATATAAAATAAATAACAAAAAAAGGGGGGATAAGCAAAAAAAAAGACCACTAAAGTGGTCTTTTGAACTAATGGCGGGAGCGACGGGGCTCGAACCCGCGACCCCATGCGTGACAGGCATGTATTCTAACCAACTGAACTACGCCCCCATCAGAACAAAAACACTTATATATAACAAAAAAGATAAATGCAAGTATTTTTTTTATTTTTTTAATTATTTTTCTCTTAACAAAGCTTCCTTAAGGGCAAGAGGTAAGTAAATACCTCTATATGTTGGATTTTTTTGAATAAATTCATTCCATAAGCGAGCCTTAAAAGAGACATAATGTTGACGATATTCTTTAATAATCCACAATTTGAGATTGGTTTTGAGAATAACACAGCCGCCTAAAGTCATTTTATCACAGTTTCCATGCTCAAATTGATGAATAAGAGACAACAGAGATTCGGCTACGGGAAAATATTGGGATACACTTATATTTTTAATAAGTGAGCCTAAGATATAAAATTTAATCTCATGGTGCCAACTTAAAAATTCCGTAAAATCAACAGAAAATCCAGAATTTCCCCATTGATGAATTCTCGTACGTATAATCCGTTGAGCCGTATCTTCAATAAATGATTTTGTATTTTGCAAATTTTGTACGGCATACACAATTTTTTCAGGAGAGATACCCGTCTCTTGCTCTAAAATTGGTAAAAATTTCCTCATTTTCACGCGCAAGAAATCAGTACATTGATTCGATTCATCTTCAACCCATTGTAAATGATGTTCTGTTAGAAAATCTTTAAATAAACGTGGATGGACATTTAAAAAGGGACGTAAAAGAGTAATATTATCACGAACAGAAATCTCTTCCATTGCCGCCAGACCATAGAGACCGGAACCGCGCTGCAAACGCATTAAAAAAGTTTCTGCTTGGTCAAATAGATGATGAGCCAGAACCAGATGAGAAATAGAATGTACGTGGCACCAATTAAGCAGAAGATGATAACGAGCTTCGCGAGCTTTTTCTTCAATAGCAGAAGTTGGTTTTTCACCATCCCAATATAAAATATGGTGCTCAATTCCATATTTTTCCATTATACCAGCAACATACTGAGCTTCTCGGGAAGAAGTCGGACGCAAACCATGATCAACCGTCAGCGCTACAATCTGCAGAGTTGGGTATAATTCATGAAAAATCAAAACAGAAGCCAAAGAATCAGCCCCACCGGAAACACCAAATGCTAAGGGTGTTTTTTCTAAATGATACTTATGAATAAAATTTTTTACTATTTGCACCCTAAAGCCTCAGCCTCTTTTTTTGCTTTAGAAGAAATATCATTTGAAACTTTATCAAAAACTGCCGGAAGGTTGACAAAAGCCGTACAAGCTTCTTCTTTTTTACCGAGGGCTTTCATGGACATTCCAAGTTTCAGCAAGCAATCTGGTCCTTTAGTACCTTGAGGGTATTTACTGTAACCATCCTTAAATGCAACTGCAGCCTTAGCAAAATTTTGCTGTTTATAATAGACTTCTCCTAACCAATATTGTGCATTTCCGGCAAGATTATCATTGGGATAGGATATTAAAAATTGCGAAAGTTTATTTTCAGCATCTGTCAGTTTATTATTTTTCAAATTAGTTAAAGCATTTTCATACAATTCCTTAGCAGGAACAGTTGTTGAAGTTTTAGAAATTTGAGATTTTTTTACGGCATTGTTTGCTGCTTTGGATTTATTATCTTTAGCAGCGGCTTTTGGGGCAGGGGAAGCAGTTACTTGCTTTTTAAATTGTTCAAATCTCAAATCAATATCTTTATCAAATGTTTCTATTTTCTTTTCGATATTTTTTAATCTGAATTCAATATTCTCAATTTTACCATTCATGTCACGGATCATTTGGTCATATTCGCCCAAACGCATCTGAAAATTAGACACCGATTCTGTTGGCACTGTAGAATCATTTTTATCGCGATATAATTGACGTTGAATAACGACAATATCACTTTTAATTTGATCAAGCTGATCCTGTATATATTGCTCTTCAGCATAAGCGTTAAAAGCATAACAAGACAACAAAATTCCGAGTGATAAGTAATAAGTTTTTTTCATGTGACCCTCATTTAAAAAAAACAATATATATAGAATATAGGCTAAATATTTTATAACACAACAAAAAAACGTATTCTTTCGAATACGTTTTTTCTAAGAAGTCAAATTAAATTATTTGCTTAATTCAACAACAGTTACACCACGACGGCTTTTAGCATAAGCTTCTTCTGTATCACCAGGGAAAGCATATTCTTTACCGTATGAAACAGTCGCTACTCTCTCAGCAGAAATGCCCTGAGATACCAAATACTGTTTTACGGCATCAGCACGACGTTCACCCAAAGCTAAGTTGTATTCAGCAGTACCTCTCTTATCGCAGTAACCTTGAACAACAACATTTACTTTAGAATTCTTCTTCAACCATGCAATTTGAGAATCCAAAGCTGCAACAGCTTCAGATGACAAAGCAGAGCTATCAAAAGCGAAATAAACTGTTGTATCTGCATTTTCAGCAAATTCACGAGCGAGTTTAGATTGACAATCGCTACCACCAAACCAACTACTTGTTGTAGAACAGCCTGATAATAAAACAACTGCACAAAGCAAGCTTAAAAGTTTTTTCATTTATTTTCTCCATATGGTTAAAAAAACTTGGTTGTTTATTGAGTGACCCCATAATCAACTAGACACATATAACTTAAGTAACAAAAGTAAATATTTCAATAACAAACTATACTATTTGTGTATAAACTTATGATTTATTTGCGGTATAACTCAAAACATTAGTCTTTTTCAGTATAACTTTTGTATACGTGTAGCCTTTGAGTACTTAAATCATAGTTAGGTTGAACATTAAGAAGCGGAGCGACCTTAGAGATAATGTTAGCACCAGTAGGAACCGCATTCCACCCAGAAGTCGTAAATCCCCAAGTTTCTTTAGATCCTTTAGGCGCATCAAGAACTACAATAAGCGCATATTTGGGATCTGAAACAGGAAAAGCTGCTACAAAAGAAGTGATATTTTTACCTTTAACATATTTACCATTTTCAAGTTTATTTGCTGTACCTGTTTTGCCAGCAACTTCATAACCATCAATATTAGCATTTTTAGCAGAACCATAGATAACTACATCTCGCAAAAGTTTACGCATATCTTTTGAAGTTTGAGTTGAAATCACACGTTTACTTTTCCGATGAGATTCAAAAGTTAATGTTGGTGGTGTATAAATTCCCCCATTTAAGATGGATGAAAAAGCAGTGATAATATGAATAGGAGTAACTGAAATTCCATAACCATAAGCGGTGGTGGCTACGGTATCGTCTTGCCAATAGTTTTCACTTCGATGTAAAGGACGACCTTTTTCGTAAATTTCCAAATTTTCAATTTTATCAAATAAACCAAGATTTTTTAAAAATTTAATTTGTAAGTTTTTTCCAACTTTAAGAGCCATTAATGCTGATGCAATATTGGAAGAATGAATAAGAGTTTCACCCACTGTTAACCATTTTGCCGGAACGCGATAATCAGTAATTAAATGGCGCCCCATTTTTAATGGTTTTGTAGCATCAAAACTATCAGTAATTTTTATTTTTCCACTATCTAGGCCAAGAGCAGTATTAAATACTTTAAAAACAGAGCCAGGCTCATAAACGCCAAGAGTTGCAAAATTAAATTTAATATTCTTATCCTTAAAACCACGTTTGTTTAAGTCATAATCCGGAACGGAAGATAATGCGATAATTTCAGAAGTATTAATATCCATAAGAATAGCTGTTGCACGCTCTGCTTTAAATTTATCTTTTGCATGGATAAGTTCCTCACGAATGACATATTGAACTCCTAAATCAATCGTAAGCCGTAAATCCTTTGTAGAGGTACTCAAACGTTCGTTTAGAGATTTTTCAAGTCCTGCAATACCGTTATTATCAATATCAGTATTACCAAGTACGTGAGCTAATAATTCTTTTTGTGGATAAACCCGAACTTCACTGGGTTGAAATTCCAATTCTGGAAATCCTAAAGCATTAACTTTTGCTTGCTGTTGTGGAGAAATATTACGTTTTAAATAAACAAAGCTAGAACGTCTGGTGAGTTTAATTAAAAAATCTTCATAAGAAATATCTGGAAAAATTTCAGAAAGTTTCTTAGCAATTAGTTTTGCATTGCTAACTTTCTTAGGATTAGTAAATAAATTAACAGTAGGGAGGTTCGTTGCAATAACAATACCATGTCTGTCAGTAATATTCGCTCTATGTACAGGAAATGTTAAACCTGATCTGGGTCTATAATAAGAAATAGCTTCACGATTAATTTGGATGCCATCAACTAAACAAACATGAAATAAGCGAATTATAATAACTAAATAAATAAATAAAAAGAGCCCAATGATAATAAAAATACGATTGCGGCAGATATTAACCGTTTCATCTTCAGTTTCCCAACCAAAGGATCCTGAGGAAAAATAAATCTCTTGTCCAGGAGCATAAGTATAATTATTTTTCTTTTTTGATAAGCTAACTTTCAACACGATATCCCATTATTAACGTTCAGAATTAGCAAGCTGACGCAATCCTTTGGTGTTTTTTGCAAACATTGTCGGATTCTCAAACAACTCACCTTCTAATGGTAAAGCAGAATAGTTAATAATTTGTTCAGGTTTAATAAAATCTAGAGAAATATATTTTCCCGCCAAAACCTTAAGTCGCTCAGGATTATTTAATTCACTCCAATCCGCCTCTAAAATATGAATATCACGAATGTCACTTTCAATATCGCGGTTAATTTGAGCCAGCTCCTTCTCTAGATTCTGCACGTCATTCGTCAATACGAAGTAATAAGAACCAATAACAATAGTAAATAAAAACCATAAAATAGAAAGAGCTGTCTTTACATTACTCATGGGGGGATTCCTTTCGTTTAATGGCGTATCTAAGCTTTGCTGAGCGTGCGCGAGGGTTCATAGAACATTCTTCTTCTGAAGGCATAATAGCTTTAGAAGCAAAATTAAAAGGTTTTGAAGAGGAGTTCTTTTCAATATCATCAGTATTTTTGTAACGAGAGATATGAACTTTTTTATCTGAATTTTCAGTAAAGAAAGATTTTACGATTCTATCTTCAAGAGAGTGAAAATCAACAACAACAATTCGTCCTTCTGGAAGGGTGATATTAAGAGCTCCAATTAAGCCATCTTCTAACTGTTGTAATTCATCATTAACGGCAATACGAATTGCTTGAAAAGTTCTAGTAGCTGGATCAATTTGTTCTCTTTTTTTAGGCAAAACGGAATAAATAATCTGAGCTAATTCAGTCGTTGTTTCAATAGGCTTCTGATTGCGATACAAAACAATCGCATGAGCAATTTGACGAGATTTTCTTTCTTCACCATATTTGTAAATTAAATCAGCCAAATCTTGCTCATTCATAGTGTTGACTATGTCTTTGGCAGATAATCCAGCCTGAGACATTCTCATATCAAGAGGAGCTTCTTTGGAAAAAGAAAAACCTCTTTCGGGATTATCTAATTGCATAGATGAAACGCCAATGTCGAAAACAACACCATTAACCGGAGAAGAAATGAGTGTGTCAATTTGGCTAAATGTCCCACTAACAAATGTAAAGCGATCTCCATAAATGGATTTTAATTCTTCCGCTCTTTCTAAAACGAAAGGATCTCTGTCAATTGAAATAACATGACAATTTGCGCTTTTTAAGATAGCTTCTGTATAGCCTCCATTGCCAAATGTGGCGTCAATATAGGTTTCCCCATCGCGAGGAGCTAAGGCTTGTAAAACTTCATTAAGCATAACCGGAATGTGTTTTGAGGATACCATTATTTACTCTCCTCTTTAAGCGATGGACGGTTAAGCTTAATTTTTTCTCTTAATCTGGCTTCTTCTGCTGCCCAATTAGCTTCACTCCAGATTTGAAATTTACGTCCTTTTCCAACAAAGACGGCAGTATCGGTAATGTCAGCGTGCTTCAAAAGTTTTTCTGTGAGCATAATGCGACCGGTACTGTCAAAGGAAAAACGTTTTGCGTCACCAAAAATAAGATTGGTTAAATCGTCTTGTGTTTCAGAAAAGAAATCGGTGCTGTTTTCAATGTCGGTTGCAAGTTTTTCTAATAAATCTTCGGTACACCCCTCAATACAAGGAGCTGTTAAGCTTCTATAACAAACGATTTCTGTTGAGAGTTCTTTAACGATTGCGCGATAGTCTGCCGGTAAGGAAACGCGTCCTTTCGCGTCTACTTTATTGGCAACTGTATCTAAGAATAAAAAACTTTTGCGCATAGTTAAAATCTTTCGTGTACACATTACTTATGGTATAACATGGTATTTTATGGGAATCAATGGAAATTTTTAGATTTTTATCAAAAAATTAACTTTTTTGTGGTTTTAAGCCGGAAATAAATCTTTTCAAACAGTTAAATGTGGATAACCTTGTTGATAAATTTAAAAACAAGGGAGCCCTGTTAGTAGAAACTGAAAAAAACACAAAAAAACACCGACTCGAATGAATCGGTGTTTTTAATCCTTTTAGGAAAAGGAATTAAATCATAGCCATACCGCCGTTAACGTGCAAAGTTTGACCTGTGATATATTGAGCTTCATCAGAAGCCAAGAAAGCAACTGCGTTAGCAATATCTTGAGCTTCACCAAGTTTCCCTTCTGGAATTTTACTTAACAATTGAGCTTTAACGTCATCAGGCAAAACATCTGTCATCGGAGTTCTGATAAAGCCTGGAGCGATAGAGTTAACAGTAATACCACGAGAGCCAACTTCTTGAGCTAAACATTTATTCATAGCAATCATACCAGCTTTAGAAGCAGAGTAGTTAGCTTGTCCGGCATTGCCCATAACGCCAACAACAGAAGCGATACCGATGATACGACCGTATCTTCTCTTCATCATGCCGCGAATAGCGGCTTTAGCCAATTTGAAGCCGGCAGAAAGGTTGACATCCAAAACTAATTGCCAATCTTCGTCGCTCATACGCATAAAGAGGTTATCACGAGTAAGTCCAGCATTGTTTACTAAAATATCAATACGGCCCATTTTTTCTTCAACGTTTTTAACCAAATTGTGAACATCATCAGAGTTTGTTAAATTTGCGACAAAGCATTCAACGCGAGAGCCTAATTCAGCTTTCAACTTCTCCATTGGTTCAGCGCGCATATCTGTCAAAGCAAGAGTAGCACCTTGAGCATGTAATGTTCGAGCGATTTTGTCACCAAGACCACCAGCTGCACCGGTGATTAAAGCAATTTTACCATCTAAATTAAACATAGCAAATATCCTTTCTGCAGAGAGTTATAAATTTTTTGCAAGTTCCTCAATTTCTTGAGCAGAACAAACAGAAACAGAGTTAATGTTTTTCAAACTACGCTTAGCAAGGCCGGAAAGAACTTTTCCTGCTCCAATTTCAACAAGGTCAGTAACACCGTCAGAATCAAAGAAAGACATTGTCTCCCTCCATCTAACAGTACCGGTAACTTGCTCAATCAAGTTTTTGATAATTTCTTTTTTTTCAGTTTCAGGCGCAGCCAAAACATTGGCAACAATTGGAATTTGAGCATTTTCTGCCTGTACTTCCATAAAAGCTCTAGCCATAGTTTCTGCAGCCGGTTGCATAAGAGGACTATGGAACGGTGCAGATACAGGTAATTTTAAACAACGTTTTGCGCCAAATTCTGAAGCAATTTCAACAGCTTTTTCAATAGCCTGAATGTGCCCGGATAAAACAACCTGCCCATCTGAGTTATCATTTGCTGCAACACAAAAATGATTTTCATCATTGCAAGCTTCAACCAATGCGCCGACATCTTTATAAGAAAGTCCCAAAACGGCTGCCATTCCCCCAACACCTACTGGAACAGCTTGTTGCATGGCATCACCACGAATACGTAATAACTTCGCTGTATCAGAAAGAGAGAAAACACCGGCAGCACAAGCTGCAGAGTATTCACCTAAGGAGTGTCCTGCAACATAAGCGGCTTTATCTTTAAGATTGATACCGAATTCTTTTTCCAAAACTCTAACAACCGCCATAGAAACAGCCATCAAAGCAGGTTGCGTATTAGTCGTCAAAGTCAGTTCGGAATCAGGACCTTCAACCATAACTTTGTATAAATCTTGCCCGAGAGCTTGATTAACTTCTTCAAAAACATCTTTGGCAGAAGAAAAATTTTCCGCCAATTCTTTTCCCATACCGACAAACTGAGAACCTTGTCCGGGAAAAACAAAAGCGTATTTCATATAAGCTTATCTCCAAATTTATTTTTCTGCCCATAAGCTAAAGGACTGCTCTTGAAAGTCAAGTTTAAATCCATAACGTGTGCATAGCTTACTCTGTAAAATTAAAATAAGAATATCTGAGAACAAAAGGAGAATATTAAGATTTTATTTAAAAATAGCTAGTAAGCTAAAATAAGAAGATACTATCTGAATAATGAGGAAAAAATGGCCAAAAGAACAAAGAGCAAAGAAAATAAAACAGATGCAAAAAGTATATGCATAAAAATTATCGGGATATTGTCTGGAGTACTGTTGATAGCATTCTGCATAAGTTTAGTGCTAAGTATGGTGGGTTATAATCCGTCAGACGAATCATTTAATGTATCCAATTCTGAAAAAATAAGCAATTTTATGGGGAAATTTGGTTCATATAGCGCCGATTTCATTGTAAACAGTTACGGCATTGCCATATACATTTTTCTGATACCTATACTAGTTTGGGGGTATTTACTGATAAAACATCAGAAAATTCTGGAAGTTAAAATTAGAATCTTTGCCGTATTGTTGGGTATTATCTCTTTATCAGGTGTTTTTTATCAAACCATTTCAACCCCTCTTGAAAAGATAAATCTGTTAGGGAAATTTAGTCATTTAGTACCAGAAGCCATGATAAGAATGTTTTCATCATGGAAACTTAATGGGTATGAAGATGTTTTAACACTAAGTTTACTATCTATTATTGCTCTTATGTCGTTTAATTTAGCTGCTGGTATAAATTTTAAACACTGGGGAAATGGTATTAAAAGAGTATCTCATTTAATCTATACATTAAGCAAAGGTATATATGCATTTGTAAACAGATTAATACATCCACAAGCACTTTTTGAAAGAGAAGAGAATGAAACAGCTGAAGTTGCAAATAATGCAAAAGAAAAAATAAGAAAAGAACCCACCTTATCGGCAACTCCGGAACCTGAACAAAAAACGGTTAAAGAAGAAAGAAAAGTAGAGAAAAAAGCAGAAAAAGAAAAAGTAAAATCAGCAGAAGTCGTATCTTTTGCAAATAAAAAGGCAGAAAAGAACAGTGGTTACCAATATCCGGATATAAATTTATTGAAGAAACCAAAAGAAAAATTAGGTTTGAGCGTTAGTGAAAAAGAACTTAATGAAACGGCGCGCGCACTTGAAGGAGTATTAGAAGAGTTTGGAGTACATGGAGAAATTGTAAAAATTCGCCCTGGACCAGTTGTAACTTTATTTGAATTAGAACCAGCACCCGGCACAAAAACCTCTCGCGTTATAAGTCTTGCGGACGATATTGCTCGTTCAATGTCTGCAGTTTCAGTACGTATTGCGGTGGTACCGGGCTCAAATACAATCGGTATTGAAATTCCTAATGCGAAAAGAGAAATTGTCTGGCTGAGGGATTTGTTGGAAGATACCAATTTTATTGATAGTAAGAATGTTCTTAATGTTGTTTTAGGAAAAGATATTGGCGGTAAAAATGTCTACGCAGATTTGGCGAAAATGCCTCACTTGCTTGTAGCGGGGACTACCGGTTCCGGTAAATCTGTAGGTGTAAACTCAATGATTTTATCGTTGTTATACAGAATGACACCGGAAGAATGCAAATTTATCTTAATCGATCCGAAAATGTTGGAATTTTCAATGTATAACGGAATTCCTCATTTGTTAACACCGGTTATTACAGATCCGGCAAAAGCTGTCATCGGATTAAAGTGGGCAGTTCGTGAGATGGAAGAAAGATATAGAGCGATGGCCTGTTTGTCTGTACGCAATATTAACGGATACAATTTAAAGTTAAAAGAATTGCGAGAAAAAGGAGAACAACCGATGCGAACTATTCAAGTTGGCTTTGATCCAGAAACCGGCAAACCGAAATACGAACAGCAAATGCTAGATACGAAACCTCTACCATATATAGTTATTGTAGTAGATGAAATGGCAGATTTAATGCTCGTAGCAGGTAAAGAAGTGGAGGCAGCCATTCAACGTTTGGCGCAAATGGCTCGTGCTGCAGGTATTCACTTAATTATGTCGACACAACGTCCATCTGTGGATGTGATTACAGGTACAATTAAGTCTAACTTCCCAACGCGTATCAGCTTTCAAGTGACTTCTAAAATTGATAGCCGTACAATTTTAGGGGAACAAGGTGCTGAACAACTTTTGGGTAAAGGTGATATGCTATATATGCCGGCAGGTCTTCGTCCGCAACGTATCCATGCTGGATTTGTTGAAGATGCAGAGGTTGAAGCTGTAGTGGAATTTTTGAAATCACAAAGTAAGCCTGAATATGTGGAAGGAATTACCGAAGGCGAATTGGATATGAAAGGAAAAGATGCGGGAGCTCTATTTGATAGAACATCAATGGGAGCATCTGGTAACAGCAAGGACGATTTATATGAACAAGCAGTTGCCATCGTTCGTAATGATAAAAAAGCCTCAACGAGTTATATTCAACGGCGTTTAGGAATAGGATACAATAAAGCAGCCTCAATTATCGAAAGAATGGAGGCAGAAGGGGTTGTATCACCTGCAGATCATGTAGGGCGTCGAGAGGTTATTTAACGATTGCCAAAAAAGGAAAAGCAGCCAACGAGTGCTGCTTTTTTTTATATAATAGAGTGTAATGCTTAAGCGCGCCAAGCCTTCATGACTTTATCAATACTGTTATTAACAATAGTAATTTCTTGTTGCAATTTTTTAGTTTCATAGACTTTTAGAGCAGACTGATAATAATCAATGGCTTCAGCAAAAGCATTTTTATTTCTTCCATTCTTACCAATATTGTAGTAAACATTAGCGATATTTTCCTGAATTTTAGCCCACATAACCGGATATAATTCTTTACGATAAACTTGTTGTTTATTTTTATAGCTCCGAATAGCCAACATAGAAATATCATCGCTTTTAGAGAATAATCCTAATAAAGATAAATAAAATCCCAAATATCCTTCGATTTTCGACCATAATTCGGGAAAGGTTATTTGAGTATATGTTTTCTCGGCTTCGCGCAAGAAATAAACAGCATCACGCAATGCTTGAACATCATTGCTAAATTTCCAATACTGAAAATATAACTGCGATAATTTAAAAGATATCTGTGAAAAATCGTAAGGATAGTTATAATGATCAAGGTATTTTTGCGCTGTGCGATAGTTTGTAATTGCTTCTCTAAACAAAAGCCAGTAACCACTTAAATCTTGCCTGAGAGCAATTTCATAGAGCTGTGCAAGATTTTTATAAATACAACCTATATGAACGTTTTGCATAATTTGTTTTTGATTAGCTAACGCATTAAGAAACAGCTCTTTTATATCATTAAAAATTTTTAGAGAAAGTTCCTTTTGATAAAAAGCAAGATAAATTAATCCAACCGAATTTAGAATATAAGGAGAAAACATAAAATTTTTATTATTAGCTGGTTTTTCAGACATCAAATTATTAATAACATTTTTCAATAATTTCTGTTTTAAGTGCTTTAAATCAATTCGTTGTTCGCTAATTGAGGCAGCAATAACACCTGTAATAAGATTCGTCAATATTTCTGGAAAAAAATTAATATGCTCAAAATATTCAGCAGGAACAAACAAACTATCTAAAACAGAACAAGAAATATTATCCCAATCTGAATAAGCATTAGCGGTTTGAAAATTTAAGCGAATATTCTCATTTTCCTGATATCCCCAAACAATGATATCGGCATTGAGCTTTTGCAAAATAGTATTACCAGCATCAACTAAATCAAAAAAGTTACGCCCTTGAAGATTTAAAAAATTTTTATCAAAAGGTTCATCAAAAAGTCGGACATTAAAATTAGGATTTTTTTGCAAAAGTCTGGTAAGAGCCTCAGCAAAACCATAATCACCATATTCAACAAAATCAACCACTACAACTTTTAGCGTTTCAACTCTAGGTAAAACACGCTTTTTATGGGAATCTTTTCCAAATAAAACTTGAATAAAATTAACCATTAGCTCCACCTGAATTTATATGACTTAATTTTTTTTACGAGTTTTTCGCTTTTTAGTTGTTTGAGGTTTTGTTTCAACATTATTATCAACAAACTTTTCCTGCGTAGAAGTTTTATTTTTTTTAAAGATATATTTTAAAGTATTTTTACCCCATCTAGAAAAAGATAACAACTCTTCTGGTTTAGTATCCCCAGATAAGATAGAAAGTAGCCATAAATCAAATGCAATTGCAAAAACAGGTAAAGCCAGCCGTTCATAGGCGACAATTTGAAATAAAGATAAAATTAAATTAACAAACAAAATTTTAGCGATAGAAAAAGCTAAAGATTTTTCAGAAGCACCCATTTCTAGTAAACGATAATAAAAAGTATCCATAAACCAAAATTGATGTTTTTTATACAAAATAAAACGATTATAAAAAGCACACCCTAATTCTGTGAACAAATAAGCTGTAGCAATAAACATTGACGCGTCAGAAAATTCTACGGAAGCATCAAGCATCAAGCAAGCCATAATAAAGCCGAGAGCAGAAAAACCACCATTACTAATAATAATTTTTTCAGGGGGCCAACTAAGAAAAGTAAAAGCAAGCATAATTCCTAAATAAGCCAAAGCAAAAGAACCTAAAATTTGAGGTAAAATACCGAAATAAGTCAAAAGAAAAGCGGACAACATCACTACAACAAATTGAGTAGACGCAATTCCACCGGATCCATTGAGGTATCCCAAACCTTTCGATATAAAAAAGATCAATAAAGCAACAATGAATTTATCTTGTAATGGAGAAAAATACTCGGGAAATAAAACAAAATCATCAGATTGCATAAAAGCAATACAAAGAGCAAGAGTATAGGTAATCAGATTCGTTAACCAAGGTACGTCAAGTAAATAACAAAAGTAAATCAGAGCAGAAAAGATGACCGGTAAAGTAAAGTTTAATAAAGTATAAGTTTTTATTGTATCAACACCAACAGGTTGAAGGTAATAAACACTAACGGAAGTCAAAAGAAAGAGGCCAAATAAATACCAAAAAGGATCTAATTTGAATTCATATTCTTCAGGAAAAACATCTGTTTTAATTCGCGTTAAGACAAAAGTCGATAAAACGAAGCAAACCAATAAAAAGCCAATACCTAAAATAAAACTCTCGCCCATATTATCACCTTTAGCATGATTAAATTTTAATAACTATAACACTAGATTATTAAATTTTCCTTTGCAAATGTGCAATAAAAAATCCATCTGCGCCAGATAAATTAGTTTGTCCATCAATAACAAAAGTTTGAGGTAAAATACGAAGATATCCTTCTTTGGTACGCATTTTTTCAGTACCGAAGATAGAAATAGGTTTAATTTCAAAATCTGTATGAGATTTAAGGAAATCATCAATTTGCTTTTCTCCTTCTAATTTAGCTAAAGAGCAAGTGACATAAAGAATTTCCCCTTTAGGAGCCAATAATGATATGGCACGATTAAGAATTTTTTTCTGAAGTTCAGCCTGTTGTATAACATCTTGAAGAGATTTGGTATGAATAATTTCAGGATGTCTTCTGAATGTACCTGTAGCAGAGCACGGAGCGTCAATTAAAATAATGTCAAATTTTTTAGAGGAATTAAAATTTAAGGCATCCGAACAAACAACAGTAAGGCGCTCAGCTAAATGCAATCGGTTTATATTTGTTTCTAAGGTTTCAAGTCTCTCTTGAGAAATATCAACAGCAGTGACAAAAGCCCCTTCATCTAAAAGTTGAGCTGTTTTTCCCCCAGGTGCAGCACACAAATCTAAAACAGATTTTCCATGAAGATTATTCAAAGAACGGACGGCAAGAGCCGCCGCAGCATCTTGTACCCACCAAATTCCATCATTATAAGCAGGAAGTTCAGCAACCTTAGTATTAGCTTCTAATCGAATAGAACCAGTTGGTAAAATTATCCCCTGAGAAAAAGGATTCTTTGCTGATTTTTTTAGAGTAATATCTAAAGCCGGTTCAATAGAAACAAAATGCTCCATTTGCTTAATTTCATCTTTAGAATAATCATTCTTTAAAATTTTTAAGAACTCTGCACCAAAATAAGTATTTCGGTGCGCAGCCAATAAGTCACTTTTTTGTCGCAGGATATTTCTCAAAACAGCATTAACAAAATTGGCTCCAAATTTATCTGTAAATTTTTTAGCAATATCAACATAAGAATTAATAACAGCGTAATCGGGAGTATTTAAGAATAGGAGTTCAGTGATACTCAAATAAAAAATATAATTTAATATTTTCTGTTTAGATGGAATTTTCTTTTGAATGAAACGTGGTAAAACTGTATTTTTAATAAAAGTCATCTGCCGAAAAGTGGTTAAAAAAAGCATATTAAAAAAGCTTTTTTGCCCATCAGGAATGGTATCTTTAAAAAAGCTTAAAGGAACATTTGAAGTTAAAATTTTCTGCAAAATTTCGACATATTCTGCTCGTTCGTTTTTCATAAAAAATCCTTTAAATATAAAACATTATGCAAGAGCATTAAACTTTTATTAAAAAATACTGCCATAAATTTAATGCATATTTTTATAGAAGTAAAGGATAAAAGGAAATGAAGAGTCGACGATTTTTATTATCGTTAATGCTGGGAACAACTCTATGTGCCACACAAGTACAAGCCATTGATGTTTTTAATGTATATACACATAAAGCACCAGAAGGATGTTTAGAAAAAGATTTAAGTATAAATAAAGAAGTGTCATTGATAGATTTAATCAAAATAGGAATATGCAATAACCCTGAATTAAGAGTAGATTATATGAGCTTAAAAGGTTCTGAAGCTAATTTAGGTGCAGCAAAGTCTGAATATTTTCCAAGTGTAGATTTAAATGGAAATATCAGTAAAAACAGTCAAAAGTTTCAAGGAAATCATAGTTCTGAAAACAGCCCATATAATGTAAATATCGGGCTTTCGTTGTTATTGTATGACTTTGGAGGGAGAACGGCTCGTGTAGACAGTTTTAAGTCATATTTGGCAGAAGCAGGGTTTAACTATAACAGTTCTCTACAAGACTTGATATTGTCGATAAATACGGCATACTTCAAGCTGTTAGGAGCAAAAGAGGATTTAAAAAGTGCAAAAGCCAACGAAGCAATGTACAAAAAATCATATGATGAGGCAAGTCGCAAATATGACGTAGGTATGGCGGCATTAAATGATAAATTACAGACGCAAACAAGTTATGAGCAATCAAAACTAAAAGTAATAGAAATGGAAAACGCTGTAAAGCAATATGAAGGAGACTTAGCAACTATTTTGAATTTACCTCCGCAGACAACATTTAAATTAAAATTACCACCGACAGATAGAGATTTAACAGCATTAGGCAAAAAAGATACATTAGATAAGATGATAGAAATAGCCGCTCGTGAAAGAGATGAGGTAAAAGCCCAAGAAATGCTAGTTAACGCAGCAAATTCATCTTTGCAAGAATTGCGAGCATCTCGTTATGGTTCTTTTAATTTATCGGCTCAAAGCGGATACAATAATAATTGGAAACCTGAGAGAAGTTACGAAAGAGATAATTCAATCAGTCTTAATTACAGCGTACCGTTATTTAGTGGTTTTGAAACAAGCTATAAAATATCGGCAGCGAAATACAAACGAGAGCAAGAAAGATATGCTTTAGATAAAATAAAAAACGATATAAAAAATGAAGTCTGGGGAGCATATCACGATTACCAAACTTCAATTAAATCATATGAAGTTAGTAAAGAAGTACTAAAGAGTGCAGAAGAAAATGAGAGAGTAGCCTTTACTTCGTATGAAATAGGAAAAACAGATATCATAAATTTATTAACGGCAGAGTCTCAATTAGCGGATGCCAGAGATTCTTTAGTAAATGCATTTTACACGGTTTTAATAAATAAAGCGACATTATATAGAGCAATAGGGAGATTTTAATGATAAACAAAAAGTTAGGAGCAGCAGTCATTTTAGTTTTGGCAGGGGGATATTATTTTTATTCTGGAACCAGAAAAGAGGAGTTAAAGGCCGAAAATTTTGAAATGAGCCAAGTAAAAAGAGGAACCTTAACATATGAGGTAACGGCGACTGGAACAATCAATCCAATAAATACTGTATTGGTGGGTACGCAAGTTTCCGGTATGGTGGAAACAGTATTGGCAGATTATAATGACGATGTCAAAAAGGGACAAGTGTTAGCTTTATTGGATTCATCAACATTAAAAGAAACGATGGAAAAATCTGCGGCAAGTTATGAGTTAGCTCAGGCCAAAGAAAGAAAAGCAAAATTAAATTATGATCGTATCAAAAAGTTGTTTCAAGACAAGTTAACCTCATCAGCATCATTGGAAGACGCTGAAATAGAGTATAAAGAAGCATCGGCAAATGTTTTGAGTGCAAAAGCAGACTATAACATTGCTAAAAAGAATTTTGAATATGCAACAATTACATCGCCGGTATCTGGAACGGTCATATCAAAAGAAATAGAACAAGGTCAGACTGTGGCTGCAAGTTTTTCAACGCCAACATTGTTTGAGGTGGCGGAAGATTTGTCTAAAATGCAAATTGAAGCAAGTGTATCAGAAGCAGACATTGGCTACATAAAAAAAGAAATGCCGATAACGTTTACGGTGGATGCGTATCCAAATGATACATTTACAGGAAAAGTTCAGCAAGTAAGACTATCTCCGACAGAAGACGAAAATGTTGTGATGTATACGGTAATTATTGAAATAGATAATTCAAGCCGCAAACTCTTACCAGGCATGACTGCATCCGTAACGGTAAAGGCAGACGAAGCAAAGGATGTTTTAATGATATCCGCAATGGCGTTACAATATAAGCCTTCTGCTGCCATAAAAGAAAAAATAGAAATCAAAAAGATAGACGACATCGGCGAAAATCAAGATGTGGTATTCTTATTTGAAAATGGAAAAATTATTCCCAAAGTTGTCACCAAAGGTCTTTCAGATATGACGAATATAGAGATAAAAGATGGCTTAAAAGAGGGGGATCAAGTAATTGTAGAGGCATTATTTGAGCAAAGGCGGAAATAATGACAGAAAAAACAGTAATAGACGTTCAACACGTATGTAAAACATATTTTATGGAAGGTGGAACGAGTCAATCCGTATTGAAAGATATTAACTTTCAAATTAAATCTGGAGAGTTCGTGGCTATCATGGGACCATCCGGCTCAGGAAAATCAACTTTGATGAACATATTAGGATGCTTAGATAAGCCCACTAGTGGAAAGTACATTCTGGAAGGATATGATATTGCATCAAAAGATGATAAAGAGTTGGCCATCATCAGAGGAAAGACGATAGGTTTCGTTTTCCAAAACTTCAATCTGATGATGAAGAGAACAATCGCAGATAATGTATCGCTCCCATTGATATATCAAAAAGTAGGGGAAGCAGAAAGATATAATCGTGCGGTGGAGATGTTGAAAAAAGTCAATTTGATAGGTTATCAAAACCGTCCGCCGTCACAAATTTCTGGAGGTATGCAGCAAAGAGTGGCCATAGCTAGAGCTTTGATAAATAATCCAGCAATAATTTTTGCTGATGAACCGACAGGAAACCTAGATAGTAAAACATCTGATGAAATTATGGAACTATTTACATTTTTGAACAAGCAAGGCATCACGATAGTATTAGTAACTCACGAAGATGACGTGGCAGACTATGCAACGCGTATGATAAAAATAAGCGACGGACATAAAGTGTATGATGGTCTGCGCAAAGAATACAGCAAGGAAAAGGAAATAAAATGCTGACAGCGATAATAAAAGAAGCATGGATATCAATAGCATCATACAAGCTGAGAACATTTTTAACCATGCTCGGCATCATGATAGGTGTGGCAGCGGTAGTGATGATGGTATCGGCAGGACAAGCCGTACAAAACCGCATTACGGATACTTTTGCATCAATGGGAAGTAATTTGATTTTGATAGGTCCTGCGGAATTAGTAACCGGAGGCGTAAGAGGAGGAAGAGGCTTACCAAGCGTAACGGTGGCAGACGTTGCCGCATTAAAAACTCTAAAGGATGTAGAAACAACCTCATATCTGATGAATGCCGCGGTTCAAGCCGTATATGGTTCTAGAAACTATGGTGTAAGCGTAAAAGGAACAAATCCTGATTATTTGGCGGTAAACAACTGGGAAATAGAAGATGGTATTATGTTTACCGAAAAAGATGTCCGTGCAGCTAAGCCTTATGCGGTAATAGGGCAAACAGTTGTGGATGAGCTGTTTGGTTTACAAAACCCGATAGGCAAAACGATACGTTTAAAGGGAAAGCCATTTACCGTAATAGGAACCCTGCGTGAAAAAGGCGATGGTTTAATGGGGGATGATCAAGACAATATTATCTTGATGCCATCAACAACAGTTCGACAGAGGATAGCGGGTTCCCCTCGTCCGCAATATACGGGAATAGCTTTTGTTAAAGCAACGTCCGAAGATAAGATGGAGTTGGTGGCAAAGCGTGTGGAATATATGTTGCGAACCAGACATAGATTGAAAGATGGTGAAAAAAATGATTTTACCGTAAGATTGATGACGGAAATGGTAGAAAAAGTTCGTAGTGTAGGCTTTGTATTATCGGCATTATTGGCAGCGATTGCTTCCATTTCTTTGATTGTCGGTAGTATTGGGATTATGAATATGATGCTTGTATCTGTAACCGAGCGCACAAGAGAAATAGGTACCAGAAAGGCACTGGGCGCGCCAAACAGTTGGATAATGATGCAATTTTTGGCTGAATCGGTGTTAATTTCGTTTATTGGTAGCTTTGTCGGCATGGTGTTTGGAATAGCCTTTTCGCAATTAGGCGGACATTTGTTCGGCTATGAAGTACCGATTTCCATTTGGTCAGTTATCGTATCGGTAACGGTTGCGGTGGTAGTAGGTATTGTTTCGGGACTAATGCCGGCCTTAAAAGCGATGCGTTTGAATCCAATAGATGCGTTGAGGTATCAATAAACAAAAAATAGCCAAATTTTTGCTTGCCAGAGTCTCGATTCTATGGTATTATCAATTAGTTTTTTAAACAAAAGAGGACGAGAAATGCCGATAGATACAGAAACATTAGCCAAAATAGAAGCCAACAAAAGACAATGGCGTGAAGGTATAGCGCAAGAAAAAAACAGTGAAACAAGAGAGCGTCAAGAAAGTTTTCGCGCACTCAAAGAAGGTATCATCAAAAAGTTTGTAGCCAACGAGCTGGATTTGGAAGACCGCCAAGAGGAAAGCATATTAAAGCTGGTAGATAAAGATAGCGCGGAAGATGCTTCTTTAAGCCATGGTTATTTCCACGCGTGTACGGCGTTTGGCAAAACCTATTTAATGATGGCAATGGCAGAGGGTTATCGAGCGGAAGCACCTCATAAAAAGATTATCATCTTAGAAGAAAATACCAAAGTCTTAGAGCAAGTTAAGCAAGATTTTATAGATAAAACCGGCTTTTCGGCTTCGGAGATTGGGGCTTTTTACGGCAAAGAAAAAACAGCCGATACGCCGATAGTTGTGGGTACTTATGCCTCAATGGAAAAAATGATAAATGCGGTCGGTAAAGAAAATATCGGGTTGGTATTATGCGATGAAGCGCATCATATTTTATCAGAAAACCGCCGTCGCGTGGCGCAAGTGTTTAACAGTTCCTGCCTTTATGGCTTTACCGCCACTCCGGAATATGACAAAGATAAAGATTGCGCGGACGTGTTTGGCAAAGTAATCGATTCGGTAACCTTGCGAGAAGGTGTGGAAGAAGGCTTGCTTTGCAGTTTCAAAAATGGTCTGTTCGTTTCAAAAATTCCGGTAGATTTAACGGATGCGATAAACAGCAGTGGTGACTATGACGGAGAAAAACTTGCAGAAATCCTTAAACAGTCACACTTGCATGGCATAAGAGAAGAATTGGCAGATTATTACTTAACCTCTTCAGACCCTGTTATCGGGCAAATCAAGGGCAAACCCACAATAATCAACGTTCCAAACCAACATGAAGCAGATGAACTGGCAACAGTGTTTAATCAAAAAGCGGGTTATAATATAGCGCAAGCCTATCATACCAACAGCGGAGAAAGTCCGTTGCAAGAATTTAATTCCGGCAAGTTTCCGGTCTTGATACAAGTCAATCGTGTCACCGAAGGATATTCAAATAAAAAAGTAGAAGTCTGCATCAACTACCCGACAGCGAGCAAGGTCAAAGCTGCGCAAAGAGGTGGCAGAGCTCTTCGTCAAGATAAGGAAAATCCGGATAAAGTAGCGTTGATAATGGATATAGCGTTTAAGAGAAGCAACAACAAAAGCACGTTGGAAGAAATTCGTGAAAACGGGCAAGTTCTGTTTATGGATATAGCCGAAGACGTCGCCATTATATCTTCCAATATGCGTCCCAAAATAGCAGAGATAAATAAAAGCCGTCACAAAAATACGAACCAAGATAAGGATGAGGTTGACACAACGCATCTATTTGATGTTGTGGTGGATATGGAAGATTTATATGACATGAACTTCACCAAACTTATTCATGAAGAAGAAAACATGCCACAGCGCAATAAGTTGGATACCGATTTAATAAGTAGTGTATTCCAACACCAATGGATTTTGAAGCAAAATGGTAAATCATTAAGCGAGGATGAAAAAAGCAACTTATGGAAACAAATTATTCAAGCAAAGCTGGAATTATTTACCTATGTCCAAGCAGGAAAAACACGACAAGCATATGTGATAAGCCAAGAGCAACAAAGTGCTTTCAAACAATACTTGCAAGAGCAGGGTTATGACGTAACCTCCCCGGATGAAAAATATCAAAGCGTTGAACGTAATAAGTTGGATACTGATTTAGGTAATACTGTATTTCGAGACCAATGGAGTTTGAAACAAAACGGTAAATCTTTAAGTCCAAAAGAAAAAAGCAACTTATGGAAACAAATTCAAACGAAGCTGAAATTATTTACCTATGTTCAATCAGGAATACAACAAGCATATGTGATAAGCCAAGAAAAACAAAATGCTTTCAAACAATATTTGCAAGAGCAAGGTTATGACGTAACCACACCGGATGAAAAAGTGCAAAGCATTGAACGTGATAAGTTAGATACCGATTTAGTAAATACTGTATTTCGAGGTAAATGGAGTTTGAAAAAAAATGGTAAATCATTAAGCAATGATGAAAAAAGCAACTTATGGAAACAAATTTACCAAGCAAAGCCAGAATTATTTACCCAGATTCAAGCAAGACGCAATCAAACGTATGTGATAAGTAAAGAAAAGCAACAAGCATTCAAACAATATTTGCAAGAGCAAGGCTATGACGTAACCACACCGTATGATAAATTGCATGAGGCGCAAGAACAAGCCACTCAGGCAAAAACACCGGAAGAGCGGAAAAAATATCTGGCAAAAGCCAAAAAGATATTTGAATCCCTCAATCCGAAAATAGCCAAAGATAAAACTTGTGAAATATGTTTGAACAAAATCTCTCAATCCCGCGAATAAGGATAAAGTTAAGGGAATAGGAATTCTGTTTTTGATTATTTAATCAAGCTCTAAAACAAAAAAAGCCTCAATGAAGAGGCTTTTTTATTTATCCGCAATAAAGAAAGATTATGCTTTCTCCCCGTTAAGACGCAAATAAGCCTTTTCTCTGCCGATAAGCGGCAACAAAGTTTTTAATTCCGGTCCATTTGCCTGAGCAGTGAGAGCCATACGAATAGGGTGGAATAAATCCTTACCTTTTCTGCCGGTTGCTTCTTTGAGTTTATTCATCCAATTATTGAAAGTGGCATCATCAAAATCGCCTTCGGGAAGCATTTGCGCAGCTTGAGCCGTAAAGTCAGCATCTTCCATAATCGGTTCAATCTCTTTGTTGCAAATATTATCCCACAACAAAACATCTTTGGCAACTTCAAGATTTCCTTTAACATCGTTCCAGAAAGTTTCGCTCACACCAAAATTATCTTTAAGTGCGCCATAAGGCATATTGTGAACGAGTTTAGTATTAAATTTCTTCAACTCTTCTTCGTCAAATTTCGGCTGAGCGTGTCCGATTTTGCTAAAATCAAGAGTTTGAGCCAAATCATCTAAAGAATAAAAAGGTTCAATCGCTTCAGAAGTGCCGAGCTTTGCCAAGAATGAGCAAATTGCCATAGCTTCAATGCCGTCTTCACGCAATTCACGCACACCAAGACTGCCGAGTCGTTTAGAGAGTTTTCCCTCTTTACCGGTCAAAAGCGGCAAGTGCGCAAATGTCGGAACATTTCCGCCAATAGCCTTAAACATTTGAATTTGTGCAGCTGTATTGGTAACGTGATCTTCACCTCTTACAATGTGGGTAATTTTGAAATCCACATCATCAATAACAGAAGGCAAGTGATACAAATAGCTACCGTCTTCACGAATGATAATCGGGTCAGAAAGTTTACTTGCTTCATAGCGGCAAGTTCCTCTGACAACATCATCCCAAGCGATTTCTTCATCAATCAACTTAAAGCGATAGTGTGGCTTACGTCCTTCAGCCTGAAAGCGAGCAATATCAGCTTCTGTATAAGACAAAGCCTGTCTGTCGTAAATCGGTGGTAATCCTCTGGAGAGTAATCTCTTGCGCTTAAATTCCAACTCCTCAGGTGTGTCATAACATGCATAAATTCGCCCTTCTTGTTTTAATTTTTCAACAACTTCATCATAGCGAGCAAAACGAGCGGATTGTCTTGCTTCTTCATCCCAAGAGATACCCAACCAAGTCAACGCATCTCTGATACCGTCTTCATATTCTTTTTTCGAGCGAAGTTTATCTGTATCATCAATTCTCAACAACAACTTACCGCCCATCTTCTTTGTCCAAAGATAGTTAAACAAGGCGGTTCTGGTATTACCGATATGCATCCAGCCGGTAGGGCTTGGTGCAAATCTGACTTTAATATTTGACATTTGTTATTCCCCAATAAAAAATCAATTAGGCAAATAATACTTCGAAATTTTATAATTTCAATCTTAAAATCAAGAAAGCGTATATGAAAAATAATTTTTTACTTGCAATTAGCGCGGATTGCATATAAATAAAGCGATGATGAATTTTAATTTTTAGGAGAAACAATATGCCTTCAGTTGTAAATGGCGATTTGTGCATCAAATGCGGAACATGCGCAGGTGTGTGCCCGGTAGAAGCTTTTCATGTTTGTGATGAACAATATGTCGTAGATCCAGATACCTGCATTGACTGCGGCGTTTGCATTTCTGAATGCCCGCAAAGTGCAATCACATCTGATGATGAAGCAGAAGAAAAATGGGTAAAAGTAAACGCTGAACAAGCAAAGAGCTGCCCAAGCGCTTAATCTATTAAACAGATAGGATACAAAAGAAGGGCTTAAGAGGGATAAACCTTTTTAAGCCTTTTGTTTTAGGAACAAAACTATGGCTAATTTTACCAATGATTATTTGCTGGATAAACAAGTAAAGATTTACCAACCGACGGATGGCTATCGTGCCTCAACAGATGCTGTGTTTTTATCATCTTTGGTGGATGAGAAAAAATTAAAAAACGGAGCTAAAATTTTGGATGTTGGTTCGGGAACGGGAGCTATCTCGCTATGTTTAGCAGCAAGGATGAAAGATAAAAACGTAAAAATTAAGGGGCTTGATATTCAAAAAGAGCTGGTGGAATTATCTAACCAAAGTGCAAAGGCAAATAATTTTCAAGATATTTTATCGTACGAACATTTTGATATACGAGAAGATAGAAAAGACGAGCTAAATACCTATGATATTGTAATCACAAATCCGCCATATAGCGATCATGATATGCCATCGCCGAATGAAAGTAAAAAATTAGCTCATAATCATCAAAACTTTGATTTAACAGGATGGTTGATTTTTTGCATAAAAATGCTAAAATCAAAAGGAGAGTTGTATTTGATAAACAGAGCTGAGGCAATTAATGAAATATTGCTGGCATTGCATAATCGTGCCGGGGATATAAGGATTTTGCCGCTCTATTCAAAATATGGCCAAGAGGCCAAAAGAGTAGTGATAATTGCCAAGAGGGGAGCGAGAGGAGTAACAAAAATTTTGCCTCCTTTTTATGTGCATAATCAAGACGGTACTTATACGGAAAAAGCACAAAGAATTTTACGGCTGGGCAAGAATTTTTTTGACGAGAGTGAATGATTAAAATTATGAGATTACCATAAACGAGGAAAGGAGCCTTCTATGTCGTAACTCATTTTTCTAAAGATATAGATTTCAGCAACTTGCAGAAATTATGGCGTGTATTGATAGAGCAATCAGATTTGAACAATACTGAAAATATGTTTTTTTTCGCAAGGTGCGGAAAGGGGATTGTTTTATATAGATGGAAAAACACGATTACCGCAAAATTTTAGATTATCATCGTTTGCCAATATAGTCTTGCTAGAACTAAATCAGGATAATATAGAAAAGATAAAAATATTTCCGGAAAAGGTTCAAACTTTAAGTATTCGCAACTAACATATGCAAGAAAAGTGCTGGACTTAAGCAGTATAAAAGCGTGTGAAAAAATAGAATTTCAAAATTCATTGTTAAGTAGGTTGGACACGATAAAATTTTCTCAAAATATCCAAGAAATCAGTTTTAAAGATTGTAAAACTATGCCCGAGCAACTGAATCTGAATATAGAAGGCTTAAAATGTGTAGTACTAAGTGATGAAACAGGGAGAAATGCTCCGTTATGTCAACTAATTTTACCTCAAGATAAAAATATAGAATTAAAAATTGAAGAGCAAAACACAAAACCTAAGATATACTACGGAGCCAAGCCGCTATCTTCGATGCAAAAAATGATGAGTAAGATAAAAAATAACTTTTCACGATAAGATCATAAATTAAGTGATAAAATATTATCAAATTACAAAAGAACCCCCTATCCGAAGATAGGGGGTTCCCTAAATGGAATAATTAAGCATTTAATATTGCATAAATCTCGTCAATGGAACGAGCTTTTCTCAACTTTTCGCAACTTCCTTCTGTTTTCAAAATACGAGAAAGAGCAGCCAAAGCCGTCAAGTGATCAGCACCACTATTTTCCGGACTAATAAGCAAAAAAACCAAATCAACAGGCTTTCCGTCCAAAGAATCAAAATCAACAGGTTCTTCCAGTCTTGCAAACATACCACAAACTTTATCTAAGCCTTCTATTCTGGCATGCGGAAAAGCAACACCTTCACCATAACCTGTGGAACCAAGATTCTCACGTTCCCAAACAGCGTCAAAAACAGCGCGTTCATCTAATCCAGAAAGAGCGGAAACGCGTTCAGATAAAACCTGAACAAGCTCACGCTTATTTGCTGCTTGAAGATTATCAAGAACAGCATCTTTAGAAATTATGTCTGCAATATTCATTGGCTTATTCCTCAAAAATTAGTTATCAGCTTTCGGTTCAACCCAACCGATATTACCGTCTTTACGACGATATACCATACTAATATGGTTATTAGCGCTGTTTCTGAACATTTGAGCCCCTTCGTTGCTCAAATCCATCAACATAACAGCTTCACTAACAGTACATACAGGAATATTAGCATCTGTTTCAGCAATAGTCAACGGAGCATCTTCGTTAACATCAACTTCTTCGTCTTGTTCAACTAAGGGGAGAACAGCAGAATAAGCTAATTCTGCCAAACCGATTTTACTCTTGTGTCCACTCAATTTTGTTTTATGACGGCGCAAACGAGTCGCAATATGTTCATTAGCATTATCAAAAGCAGAATAAGGATCTGCTGCAGAACCTGAACCTTTCAACACAATGTTTTTAGCAGGATGAACGGTAATTTCCGCACCAAAATCTTCACCTTCTTTAGAAAAAGCAACAGAGCAGCTGATAGGAGCGCTGAAATACTTTGAAACAGAAGCTTCAACACCTTCTTCAACGTGTTTACGCAATTTATCGCTAATATCAACTTGTTTTCCTGACAATGTAACTTTCATAACATTTCCCTTCAATCGTTTATTATTTTTCTAAACAAATCATATCTCGAATAACAACAAAAAGTCAATAAAAAAGGCCTATTTTATATTGAAAAATTGTCACCAAGATAAACTTTTCTCACTTCCTCACTAGCAACAATTTCACTAGGAGTTCCTTCCATTAGAACAGCCCCTCCGTGCAATATATAAGCTCTATCAATAATATCCAAGGTTTCACGAACATTGTGATCGGTAATAAGTACACCTAAGCCTCGATTCTTCAATTGGGAAACAAGTTCACGAATTTCCCCAACAGCAATAGGATCAATACCTGCGAGTGGCTCATCCAAAAGAATGTAATTAGGTTGCCCAGCAAGTGCGCGAGCAATTTCAAGACGTCGGCGTTCACCACCGGATAACGCAATAGAAGGAGATTTTCTCAAATGAGCAATAGAGAATTCATTTAAGAGGTCTTCAAGCATTACACTTCTTTTTTCTTTGTCATCAACCACAATTTCTAAAACGGCTTTAATGTTATCTTCAACACTTAGATTGCGGAAGATAGAGGCCTCTTGAGGCAAATAACCAATTCCCATTCTAGCTCGTTTATACATCGGCAAATAAGTAATATCCTGACCATCAATATGTACATCTCCATAGTCAGGAGTAATCAGTCCTGTAACACAATAAAAGCAAGTTGTTTTACCAGCTCCATTCGGTCCTAACAAGCCAACAGCCTCACCTCTTTTAACATTCAAGGAAACATTACGCAAAACACTTCTGTTCTTATATCTTTTACCGATATTAAATACTTCCAAAATAGAATTTTGTGTATCAGAACCTTTATTCATATTACTTATCCTTTTCCTCTCTAAGAGTGCTCTCAATTAATTTACCGGAAATTCTTCCACCCTTTTTAGCAATAAGCCGACTTTTCGATGTAGTAAAATCAGAAATAGCCTTATCACCTTTAACCATATTGCCGTTTTTAGTAATAACCACATTACCTTCAAGTTCGGCAATATTCTTTTTAACAAAATAAACACCGCTATTTGCTGTTGCCGTATTATCAGCTTGTATAACTCTGACATCATCATAAAATCTGAATTCGTCTTTTGATTGGAAATAAATAGCTTTAGGAGCTGTAATGACATTTGTTCCTTTATCAATTTTTACATTCTTTTTTAAGGTAAATGTTTTTTTATTTAAGTCATAAATGCCATTTTCTGCAATAGCTGTATAGCCATTTTTATCTTTAACTTTCACATTCTTCTCTAAAGTGAAAAGTTTCTTTTTACTGTTATAAATTCCAAAATCAGCCGTAGCAGTGTAACCGTTGCTGTCAACAATTTTAACATTATCAAAAAGTTTAACCAAGCCAGTGGAAACCTGATATTCTCCTCTATCGGCAAAAGCTTTCTTCTCATCGGAATAGATTTCAGTATGCCCGTTACTATAAGCCTTATCAATATCAAAACTCGTCATGTCTTTAAAGAAAGCTGTAACAGTATCACCTTTTAAGATATCTTTTCCTTTTTTGACGGTGGCGTTTGTGGAAATAAATTTATTATCATTAAGAAAAAAAGTAGCCTTATCTGGAGACATTAATTCAAAGTCTTTACTTTTAAGAACAACGTTTTTAATAAGAGATCCAACACCATTTTTCTTATCAAAGGTAAATTTATCCGCTTCAAAATGTCCGCGTTCACCATAGCCGATAATTTTTTCATTACCAAAACCATATTCTTTGGCAAAATCATAAGTGGCGCTATTTGTATGAGCTTCCATCTCTTGATTATAGTTAGCAACGACATCTTTTTTTAGATTTAAAATTTGTTGCTGTTGATTATAAGTCCCTTGCTTAGCAGATAAAGTAATAATTTTATTTTTATCTAAAGTTTTAGCATTAGGATTAACCAAATTATATAACTTCTTACCAGGCTCAATCTCTTCAACAATATCTGCACGGAGCGTGCTGAGCTGATTATCTTTTTCCGTAATTTCAAATACTGTATTTTTCATACGGAATTTTTCAAAATAAATTTTTTCATCATCAGCTAAAGGTATTGCTGTATCAGTAGAGGTATCGAAATCGAACAAAGCAATACCAACACCTAGAGAAAGAGCAGTCAGACAAGGAAGAAAAAGTTTAAGAAAACGTACAATCTTAGTTCGCCTGCTAATATAAACTTTCTCTTCCTCGTCAAGAAGATTCTTTTCACCGCTAAAAAAGCTATCTATTTTTTGAGTTTCAAACAATCTTAAGCAACTCCGGCTTTCAAACAATCGTGGATATGGATAACCCCAACAGGTTTTTTATCTTGAACAACAAAAAGATTTGTAATTCCACGCCCCGTATTATTCATTATGTTAACAGCATCAACAATTAAGGCGTCAGGGCTAATAACTTTAGGATTCTTTGTCATAACTTTTGAAACCTTTTCTGTAATTAAATTCGGAGACATCCAACGTCTTAAGTCCCCATCCGTAATGATCCCCGTCAAATTACCATTATTATCGACAATTCCAACACATCCCAACATTTTTTCGCTCATCACTAGCAAAGCTTCTTGCATATCAGCATTTTCGTCAAGTAAAGGCATTTCATTGTCTTTATGCATAATATCAGAAACTTTACAAAGAATAGCCCCCAATTTTCCACCAGGATGCCTTTGCCGAAAATCAGTTGCAGAAAATCCTCTACGTTCCATTAAATCAACTGCAAGAACATCACCTAAAACGATAGTAGCAGTTGTTGATGATGTTGGCGCCAAACCAAGAGGACAAGCCTCACCATTATCAGGAAGTTTTAATACAAGAGTTGAATTTTTTCCCAATGCACTTTGAGGATTTTTAGTAATTGCAATTAGTGGAATATTATGCCGTTTTGCATACATAAGAATATCTGAAAGTTCTCTGGATTCACCACTATAAGAAATTGCAATAATAACATCATCATCGGAAATCATTCCCAAATCACCATGACTAGCTTCAGCTGGATGAACGAAAAAAGAAACAGTTCCAGTAGAAGCAAATGTAGCAGCCATTTTACGTGCAATATGTCCAGATTTACCCATACCAGTAACAATAACACGTCCCTTTGTGTTTTGTAACAAATCTAATGCGACAGAAAGATTTTCATCTAAACTGTTTTTTAAAATCTGAAGAGTTTCTATTTCACGATCAATAGTTTCAACAGCATGCTTCAAATCGTCATATTGAAGATTGTTATTAGCTGTCTGTAAATTAGTCATATTAAATCCCCCAAAAAATATCGTTGCACAGATGATGCCATAAAAAAACAAATTGTGCAAGTTTTATTTGAGAATATACTTAGATGAGAAGTTCCAAAATGAAATTATACTTTCTGCTCAAAACTTCCTTTTTCATTTTGTTGCCAATAATGCAAATCTTCTGTTATTGACTTAATTTTTTTCCAATAAGTTCTTGCATTACTTAATGCAATTTCATCATTTCCATCAAAAATATTCAGGATTCTATCGTATTGAGATAAAATTTCAAGAGAGGGCATGGCGCCATCAGCAAGAATTAACAACTGTGCATTATTTGCGTTATTTTCATCTGCTGAGATAAAAATAGGTTGGTTTTCAATAAATCCATCTTTTTTCGATCCGTGGGGTAAGAAAGAATCTTCTGCGTATGTCCAAAGCAGGGAGTTAACAAACTCAACCCGTTCATCGTTTCCAAGTAGTATTTTTATATGCTTACCTGTAGCATAAGCTTTTTCACACAGTTTTGGTAAAACTTGTTCCAAAGGTGCTTTCTGTAAATGATAAAAATCAACTCTAGTCATTTTCTTTTTCCAGTTCTATAGTGGAATAAAAAGTATTGTTAACAGATTGAATGAACAGCGTTAATGGACGGTAATCATCAAAAACAGCATATTGAATACTTTCAAGTAGATTTTCTGCAGAATAAACTTCTGAGCGATCCGCCTCCAGAATAATATCTCCAACGCTAATCCCCTTTTCTTGTAAAGGAGAATGAGATTCTATTTTAACAATTGTTAATCCTCGAGGTGAAGCTTCTTTAACCGCAATTTTTAACTCAGAAATATAAACAACGTCATCATTATTGCCTTCATGATAGTATTTACTGCTTTCATTTAAGGCTTTATTTGTGATATTTTTCAATTCACGTTCAGGCATCTCTTGAATTTTAATAACATTTCTGATTTCTTCACCATAGCTTAGTGTTTTTAAGCGTAAAGTCTGTCCTGGTTCCATTGTTTCCGTAAATCTCTGAAAATCAGAAACATCATCTGCCGGTTTATCGTTATATGAAATGATAATCTCGCCAACTCGAAGTCCTTCTTTATAAGCGGAGGATTCTTCATCTATTGACGTAATAACAAAGCCTGATTTGTCGGTATACTTATCAAAACCATAAGCAACCTCTAGTCCTAACCATCCACGACGGACTTTTCCTGTTTCAATAATTTGAGAAGATATCCAATTAGCAATATTAGAAGGAAGTGAAAAGCCGACACCACTAGCGCCGTGCATGGTAAAGATAGCGGCATTAACACCAATAACTTCTCCATTTAAGTTAAACATGGGGCCACCTGAATTTCCTCGATTAATTGCAGCATCTGTTTGTAAATATTGTTGCTCACCTAAACCAATATTGCGAGATTTTGCAGAAATAATACCAGAAGTGACACTAACACCTAGACCATAAGGATTTCCAAAAGCCAAAATTTTATCACCAATTCGAACTTTCTCAGCATCACCAAAAATAATAGATTTAAAACTCAGAGAAGGCTCTTTGTTGTTTATCTTATTGTCAATTTTTAAAACGGCCAAATCGCTAGGTTTGTCAATTCCGACAACAGAAGCGGCAAAGGTTTTATTATCATTAGTGACAACAGTAATTTTCTTTGCTCCGTCAATAACATGATAATTTGTTAAAATATATCCATTACTTCGAATAAAAAAACCAGAGCCTAGCGCTTCTCTTCCTTGTAACATAGGGTCGAGCATAACGTTTTCAATATTACTTTCTTTGACGTCTATAACTTCTTTTTCTGTTGAAATGTTAACAACAGAAGGCATAAGTTCTTCAACAAGATCAGCATAAGAATCAAGTGCGAGAACCTGAAATGGAAGTAGAAAACAACCAATAAGAAAAAAAGAAAAGCGCATAATTCCCAACCTCTTATTTTAAGGATCTGCCAAAATAATTAAAGAATTCTCCTTCAGGGGCTAAAACTAAAGATGTGTCTTCATCAAAAGAGTTGCGATAAGCTTCAAGAGAACGATAAAAAGCATAAAAATCAGGATCTACACTGATGGCACTATTCCAAATTTCGGTTGCTTTCCTATCGCCTTCACCTTTAATTTGTTGAGCTTCTTTTTCTGCATTTGCCACGGTGATTGTTGCTTCTTTATCAGCGGTTGCTCGAATTTCTTGAGCAGTCTTTTCTCCATCGGCTCTGTACCCCTTAGCTTCACGAATGCGTTCGGTTTTCATTCGGTCATTAATGGCTTGAGAAACTTGAATAGGTAAATCGGCACGACGAATTCTTACGTCAATAACGTCAACACCTAATTGCGCTGCGTCTGTTTTTACAGCATCACTGATTTGTTTCATAATTTCAGTTCTTTTTTCAGATAAAAGTTCCTTAAGCGTAAAAGTGGCCAAAACATTTCGTGCAGAAGAATTTACAATTTCTTGTAAACGGTTCTGTGCTTGATATTCATTACGAACAGTTTTATAAAATGTCAAAGGTTCAACAATCCTGTAACGCGAAAAAGTATCGACATCTAAACGTTTTTTATCTTTTAAAACAACTTCCTGTGCAGGAGGCTCTAAATTTAATAATCTTTTATCGTAAAATACAACATTCTGAATAAAAGGAACTTTTATCTTTAAGCCTGGTTCTTGAACCAATCTAACAGGGTCACCGAATTGTAAAACTATGGCTTGTTCCGGTTGTTGAACAATATAAAGAGACTGTGACGCTAAAAACAACAAAATAACAGCGCCAACAAGAATAATGTGTAAATTTTTTTTCATATTCAACTCCACTATTTAAGAGGTAAAATAGGCATCATATTAGAATTATTTTGCCCTGGCTCCATAATAACTTTTTTAGACTTTTTCAAAACATCTTCCATTGTTTCCAGGTATAGTCTTTTTGAAGTAATCTGTTTACCTGTTTTATAAGCGTTATATACAGAACTAAAGCGCTGAGCTTCACCTTCTGCTTTGCTGATAACAGCTTCTCTGTATGCTTCAGCCTCTTGCTTACGCTTAATTGCTTCACCTTCTGCTTTGGGAAGAACTTCATTAGCATAAGCTTCTGCTTCATTTTTAAAACGTTCCGCATCGGTTTTAGCTCTTTGAACTTCATTAAAGGCATCAACAACTTGTTTTGGAGGGTCGGCTTTTTGAAGTTTAACACGAACAATATTGACGCCAGTTTTGAAATTGTCCAAAAGGGCTTGTAATTCCTTTTTAGTATCATTTTCAATTTTATTACGATCGCCGGTAATTACATCTTCCATTTTAGATTGTCCGATAATTTCCCTTAAAACAGACTGGGCGGCAACTTTAACGGTAGAGTCTGGTGTTCTTGTCTTAAACAAATAATCTTTTGCATCCTTAATATTCCAAACAACTGTAAGGTTAATATCAACAATGTTTTCATCTCCAGTAAGCATATGACTCTCAGTTAGTTCATTGGAAGAAACTTCACGGAAAGAATTTTCATTAACACCAAGATTAATGCTTCTTTCTTTACTGACATCAACAATATAAGCTTTCTCAAAGGGAAAAGGTAAATGATAATGCAAGCCGGCATCTGTTGTTTCAACATATTTCCCCAAACGTAAAATTAATCCTTGTTCACTAGGTTGAACTTGATAAAAACCAGAAATAAGCCACAAAAAAAGAATAATTCCAATGATTAGTTTGTATAAACCATCGAAATTATCTTTGTTATTTTGCATTTTAGTAATTCTAGCAGTAAAATCAACAACCTTCGCTTTAGAAGAGCTGTCATTGGCGCTATCCCAAGGGTTAACATCCAAAACGGTTAATTTTTCACTCATTAATCAAAACCTCTAAAAAATATCGAAAAAAACATATTTTCGGTAGAAAAATAATATAAAGCTTGTATAAAAACAATATCGAAAAAATAATATCCACATTAGAGGGGTTATATTAGAAAGTGAGAATGTAATGATGGAAAATAATATAAAGCTGATAAAAAAATATTTTCATCAAGAAAATGTTGTTGTAAAAGAATTAGGTGGTCGTCTGATTGTAACAATTAAGGAGCCAGAAAGAGCAGACCTTGCAGAGGTTTTAAAAAAAGAGTTGGAACAGATAAATCCATCTAAAAAAGTAAGCATTATATTTGTATCCCCCCATAAAGATAGTGAAATAAAAAATGATAAATGGCAAATAAAGGGGGTTAAGCATATAATAGCGGTTGCATCAGGCAAAGGTGGTGTTGGAAAATCAACAACATCAGTAAATTTGGCTCTGGCATTATCTAACTTAAAATTAAATGTGGCCTTATTTGATGCGGATATTTATGGCCCATCAGTACCCATGATGCTAGGTTATAATAAAATACCGCCGAGTTCATATGATGGAGTAACGTTTCAGCCGTTCAAAGAATGTGGTATCGAGTCTATGTCTATCGGCAGTATGATCGCAAATGATACGGCATTGATCTGGAGAGGTGCAAAAGCCTGTGGGGCAATTGAACAGCTCTTAACCCAAACAGCATGGAATGATATTGATATAATGGTTATTGATATGCCTCCAGGAACGGGGGATATACAAATAACTATGTCTCAAAAAATAGATTTTTCAGGAGCGATAATTGTTTCTACTCCTCAAGATATTGCCTTAATTGATGCTGTTAAAGGAATTGGGTTGTTCAATAAAATCGGAGTGCCGATTCTAGGGGTGATTGAAAATATGAGCTACTACATCTGCGAGAAATGTGGTCATCGTGCAGACATATTTGGTCATGCTGGAGCTGAAAAAACGGCTGAAAGATTTGGAGTGGATTTTCTGGGAGAAATACCTCTGCACTATGATATCCGAGTAAACTCGGATGCAGGAACGCCAATAGTTCAGAGTGAACCAGATAGTCCATATGCAGAAGCATACGAAAAGATTGCACAAAAAATCGCACAAAAACTTAATTTAAAATAAACGAACTCGGTAAAATAATTAAACCGCAAAGAGTTATTTGTTGACCTTAAAGAACTCTTTACGATTTTTTCTTCCCATGCTCCAAAGATTACCCCACCCATTTATAGGCTGAATGGTATATTGTGAAGGAAAGTTAAAATCTCTGCTAAAGAACAAAGATGTTGTTTTGGTGTAGTTATTCATTGGGCAAAATCCATAAAAATCTACTTGTAAAAGATTTGCTTGTTTTAAATAATGAACAGCATCAACATATTCCTTGCTGGTATTAATACGGTCGCTGTCATCAAGAATTATGAGACCGCCGGTATGAAGTGCTTGAACAGCGGTGCGTGCGCAATCGGCACGACGTTTTCCGTCAACAATAATGATATCGTATTTTTTGTTGTCTTCAAAAATAGCATTAAAATATCCGTCTCCTTCATCCCGCCAACGAACATCAAGATTGTCGCAAACAAATTCTTTTTTCCACTTTTCAAACCAAGTAGGATTATCTTCAATGCTGGTTACTTGTTTGGCGCGTTTAGCCCAAAATAGAGAAGAGTTGCCACAGCCGAATTCAAAAACTTCTTTATCGGAAACATCAAATTGGGCTATGTACTCAATAGCTGGATAGGTGTACCATGGAATAGGATTGCCATCTCTGTCAATGCAAACTTTTTCATCAATGGTCCGTTCTATAGCAAACTCCTTTTGCCACATTTCTATGAATTTTGTAAATTTTTCACTATACATTAAAGTCTTACCTGAAAAATAAGGCGCGCTAAAATGGCGCGCCAGTAAAATAAAAAATCAACAATTATATTTTTTTACCGGGCTTAACATAAGCAACAGCTGCATGTTCTTCACAATAAGTTTGTCCTGTTTTAACTCTTTTTCCGCAAAAACAAAAATCATCATCACGAGGATCTCCCAGAGGCCATCTACAAGTATGATTATCTAATTTAATTAAAGGAATATTTGTTTCTTCAATGGAGGATATATCCTTGGCTAATGTGGATTTTTCTTCATCTTTAAGAGGGATGTCACTAACATTTTTGCTAAGTTTTTTAGAGGATTTCTCATTAGTTTCTTGAGAAGAATTAACATCAGATTTAATGGTTTTAGAAATATTTTTAGATGTTGCTGATTTTTTTATAGGAGAAGGACGCGCAGTTAGACATAAACGATGAACTTTGCCGATAATTGAGTTTTTAGTAACATTTAAGGCTTTAGCTATTTGCCCCGTAGTCATACCTTTATCCCACATCTTTTTTAGTTCTTCGACGGCTTCATCAGTCCAAATCATTTTTTTACTCCATAACATTATTAGATATTCTCAACAAAGAAGCATAATCTATTTGCATTTAAAATGCAAGTATAACGTTTTTTTAAATTCTTTTTTTCTAGAATAAATAATCATATATGAGAGGTGAGTGGCATGAAAAAAATTCTATTTTGTATAGCCTTATTAATAATAGGAGAAAGCAATGCTTGGGCAAAGGTATCAGATTATGATAAATACTTTCGTGTAGATATGAAGATGGAAATACCAGAAATAGATGAGTACATCAAAAAATTAGATTCAAAATATACTCTATATGACAAGGGTTACGATTCGCGTTTCAAGATGGGAAATAGTTTTAAAAAAGAATTTAGTCGAACCATCAGATCTTATGGAATGAGTGAAAACCGTATAAAAAATAGTTATGAAGATGATTTAATGGATCTTTTAAATTGGCTTCCTAAAGAAAGTTATCAATACATAGGGCCAATGCTACATCAAATACCAGGAATGTCTGAAAAAATATTAAATATGCCAGGAATAAAAGAAACTAAAAATAAATTTCCGAAAGATGTGGCGGAAAGGATGAAAGGAATAGAAAATATAGAGTTTTTATCTCCATCATTATATTTTTTATTGATGCCGGAAATTTGGGGAGAAAAAAGACCGGAAAATTTGGATAAACCTAAATCAAAACGCGTAAAAAAGCCCAAAATAAACGTGGATTTACCAGATTATCTCAAAGAAAAATTAGATATGCCAATAAAAGTGGCGGAAAAAAAGCCATCATCAGCAATAAAGAAACAAAGACCAGCATCAGTTATGGCGGGAAAACTAAGAACGTTATCACCAAGTTTGACATCTCCTCTGACAACAAAAGATGTAGGAGCTTTCATAAATACAATAGATTCTATTATAGATTTTGGGATGAAAGACAATATGCGAAATTTTTCAAAATTAATAATAGGCGAAAGTTTGTTGGATATTTGGGAGCAGGAACAAGGAGTGGCACTAAGGCAAAATTCATTAAAAGATATTGTAAATCCCTGTCAGAGATTGGTGCTTAAAACAAGATTTGCAGGTTTGTATGATGAATTTGCATCTATTGTTGTGAAAGAAGGGTTTAGTCCAGAAGAATGGGCGTATACTTGTGATAAAACAATAAAAGCGTTTAGAGTGCTGGAGGCAAACCAAAGTATAGCTTATGCTGTTAGCTATCATAGGCGAGGGTATTATGATCAATACATCAATCAAATGCCCTCAAAATGGCGAGAAGAAATGTATGCGACCGAAGCAGCCATTATAAAGATGTATACAGTGTTTAAAGAGGATGTGGAAGCTGTGCGCCCATATCATAAAGAATTATCAAAAAGATTATTAAAAAACAAAGGGATGATACTGACGGCTCCTATATTTTACTAAAGTTTTTGAAAAAAAATAGTTGCAATTCATAACTATCTTGTATATAAATCACCCAAAATGATAAAACTAACTTTAAGGATGGATTAAAATGGCACGTGTAACAGTTGAGGACTGCATAGAGAAAATTCCTAATCGCTATGAATTGTTGTTGGTGGCAGCACAACGCGCGAAAGATATAGAAGCTGGAGCTCCCATTAAAGTAGATAGAGATAATGATAAAAACTCGGTTGTTGCTCTTCGTGAAATTGCAGAAGGAAAGGCAGATATTGAAGATTTGCAGAAGTCGTTAGTGATGGGACTTCAGAAGTATGTTGAAGTAGAAGAACCTGAAGAGGAAGAATTAGAGATATTAGCGGCAGAGAAAGAATTGTCTGGCTTGGATTCTCAATTTGATGGAGATACGATATTAGACGCTGCACTGGCAGATAATATGCAAATTCAGGATTCGGAAGGAGAAACATTAGATATAGAAGGAGATGATTTGTCCTTAGATGATATGGATGCTGATTTGGATGACGATTTATTAGATGGTGGAGATGATTTTTCTGAAAATCTAGATGATATAGATGACTAAAGAATTTAGTAAATTTTAAGAAAAGATAAAGCAAGATAGAACAAACTATCTTGCTTTTTTTTATTAATGCGCTATAAACAATAAATGGGGGTAAAAGAAGAGGACGCATGTTAAGACAGTATGAATTAGTAGATTTAGTAAAATCATATGATCCAAATGCTGATGAAGATGCATTAAACAGAGCATATGTTTTTGCAATGAAAAAACACGGTGCACAATTACGAACATCAGGAGATCCGTATTACTCACACCCTATAGAAGTTGCCGGAATATTAACAAAATTTCGCTTAGATTGTAATTCAATTATAGCAGGACTCTTGCATGATACAGTTGAGGATACAGATACAACAGTCGAAGAAATAAAAGAATTGTTTGGACCTCAAGTTGCAGCTATCGTTGATGGCGTAACTAAACTAGCCATTATTGAGCAGAAATCTGGTTCTAGTAAACAAGCTGAAAATTTCCGTAAATTGCTGTTGGCAATGTCAGAAGACATCAGAGTCTTATTAATTAAATTGGCAGATCGCTTGCACAACATTAGAACATTGCATTTTTGTCCGGAAGAAAAAAGAAAAAGAATAGCCAAAGAAACTCTGGATATATATGCTCCGCTGGCTGAACGTATCGGAATGCAAGAGATAAAAACAGAATTAGAAGAAATAGCTTTCGCAGAATTACATAAGGAAGCTCATGATTCTATTGTGGCACGCTTAAATTTTTTAAGAGAACAGGGGAGTAATCTTGTTCCGAAGATTATAAGCCAATTAGAAAAAGATATGGCAGAAAATGGAGTAAAAGCAACCGTTACCGGAAGAGAAAAATCTCCATATTCAATTTGGCGTAAAATGCAGCTAAAAAATGCATCGTTTGAACAATTATCTGATATTATGGCATTTCGTATATGTGTGGAAGATATTGCATCTTGCTATCAAGCTTTAGGCATTATTCATAGTAAATATCATATGGTTCCGCGCCGTTTTAAAGATTATATATCAACGCCCAAACCAAATGGATACCAGTCAATACACACAGGGGTAATAGGTCCTGAAAATACTAGAATTGAAATACAGATTCGCACATATGAAATGCATGAAATCAATGAAAAGGGTGTAGCCGCACACTGGGCGTATAAACAGGGGCAAAAGGTTGAGGGGAAAAGTTTTCGCTGGATACGTGAGCTTCTGGAAATTTTGGAACAAGCACAAAATCCAGATGAGTTTTTGGAAAATACCAAATTAGAGATGTATAACGACCAAGTATTCTGCTTTACTCCCAAAGGAGATTTAATAGGATTGCCTTATGGTTCAACCCCAGTAGATTTTGCATATGCGGTTCACTCAAGTGTAGGCGATAGATGTGTTGGTGCTAAAATTAATGGTGAAATTAAACCTTTAAGAAGTGTGTTGCAAAATGGAGATCAAGTAGAGGTTTTAACATCCAAAGCGCAGCATCCTTCCACGGAATGGGAACGTTTTGTTGTTACCGGAAAAGCAAAAGCAGCGATTCGCAGATATGTTCGAGCATGTAAGCGTGAGCAATTTTTATCCTTAGGGAAAGATATTCTGGAAAAACTCTTCAAGCAAGAAAATTTAGAATTTAATGAAAAGGCAATATATGCTACTTTACCACATTTTGAATGTGAGAGCATGGAAGATTTGTATGCTAAAGTAGGAGAAGGTTTGGTAACAGGTTGGGATGTATTAAGAACAGTATATCCTGCATATAAACAGTCTAAGATTACGCAAGTTGTTAATTCAATTAAATTATCATCAAAAGCAAAAAAGAAGAAAAATAACACATTAAAAATAGAAGGTTTAATTACTGGAATGGCAGTGCATTTTGCTGGTTGCTGTCATCCAATTCCTGGAGATAGAATTGTAGGTATTGTCACAACAGGTAAAGGTGTAGCTGTTCATTCTCTATCATGTAAAGCATTAGAAAAATATGCAGACGAACCTGAGCGATGGTTGGATATTTCATGGGGAAAAGATGCTGAAACAGAAAACCATACCGCTCGTATCAAAGTAATGATAAGTAATGAGCCGGGAACACTTGGCGAATTGTCCAATTTGATAGCAAGGCAGAATGCAAATATTGCCAACTTGAATATTGTCTACAGAACGATTAGTTATTTTGAGATACTAATAGATGTTGATGTCAAGAATACAGATCATTTAAATGATATTATAGCAGCGCTAAAGGCATCAAAGGTAGTAAGTTTTGTTTCAAGAGTATAAGGAGGCATAATGTCCCAAGTAAAAAAAGAGGGACGTGGACTGCAAAAACTATATGTAACAATAATAGAAAAATTAACATCAATAAAAGGAACACCAAATGCAATAGCGAAAGGTTTTGCAACAGGTGTAGCTATGTCCTTTACGCCGTTCGTAGGTTTTCATTTATTGTTATGTTTGTTTATTAGTAAAATAACCAAACAGAATAGTGTTGCAGGGGCATTAGGGACAATAGCTGGTAATCCATGGACCTTTCCTTTTATTTGGTATTTTGTTTTTCATACCGGTATATTTATTCTAGGGCATGATGCTCCCCAACAAGAAATTGATTTTAAGAGTTTATTTAAAGAGTTATTTCATTGTGTGGTAAATCTTGACTTTAGTCATTTTTGGGTGGATATTTGGCCTGTATTTTATCCGATGCTAGTTGGATGCATTCCGTTATATTTTATAGTATGGCAAATTATATACCATACCATAAAGCAGGTGCTTAATAAAAAAACAAATGAGTAAGAAGGGAAAATAGGAATGATAATGGGACTTGGTTGTGATATCGTTCAAGTATCACGATTTGCAAAAGGAGAAATTTTTTTATTAAAATTCATAAAGAAATATTTTACTCACAATGAGATTGCAGAATTAGAACAGAAGGCGGCATATGAAGACACAGAAAATTTAGTCCTGGCAGTGGCAACAAGATTTTCCGCAAAAGAAGCTGTGTCCAAAGCTTTAGGAAGTGGTTTTCGAGGAGGAATTACACTGAAAGATATAGAAATAGTTCACGATTCTTTAGGGTGTCCTCAAGTTAATTTATATGGGAAAGCTTTAGCACGAGCATATTATGTATCTAAAAATCAAAATATAAAAATGCATCTAACAATCTCTAATGAACGAGAGTATGTAAATGCTGTAGCTGTTCTTGAAAGTTTATAAAATGAAGAGAAATAGAAACTCTATATTATTTCAATGTATGATATTTTTTAACGAGTTAAGCTGTTTATAATAATCTACAAAAAAATCGGGTATAAAACCCGATTTTAAGATTTCATAAACGTCCAAACTAACCTTGACGAGCCTTATATTTAGGTTCTCTTTTGTTAATAACATAAAGACGACCTTTACGACGAACCAATTTACAACCTCTAACCCGGTCCTTTTTAGACTTCAAAGAGCTATATATTTTCATTTTTCTTATTCCTTACACAAAAGTTTGAGCGAAACATACGATAAATGTTTTAATTTGTCAAATAATTTTTTCACTTGAATTAGATTTATTTGCCATTATAATAGCTAATGTTAAGAAAACAAACAAAGAGATACGATGAAATTTAGCATAATTATATGTGTAGTAATGTGTATATTTTCATTTCCTACACATGCGTCAAGTTATTTGGAAGATGTGAGAAATTTAGGGTATGTATCAGGTGAAGGATTAGCCTGTGGTGCTTCACGATATCCATCATATGAATTAATAGCAAGAGCTTATCTTGTGAGTAAAGCACAAAGTGATCAAGAACAGGCTGAGGGAATGTATGAATATAATAAAGCAAAAGCAACAGCATACATGGAGAAAAGAGGTGCTGATTACTTAGGATGCGATGATGTTAATCAAAGATTTAATAATCAAAAAATATTTAGGTCAACATTATATAAGAATGGCACAATAAAGTTACCGGATGGTAAGATACTAAAGCCGAGAAAAGAATACGATGTAACGTTGGTGTATAATCGCCAAGAAGATGAACGAAGCAAATTAAATGCATTTTACGATAAGGTAATGGCTAAAAAACGCCAAAGAGCAGCAAAAGAAGGAATATATCAAAAAATAAAACAAGAAGAAATGAAACTTCGTCAATATTAATTAAATAGTATAATCTAAAGCGTAAAGGAAGAAAATAATGGCATCATATCAGTACATTTATGTTATGCAAAATTTAAGTAAAGTATTTCCAGGTGGAAAAGAATTATTCAAAAACATAAGCTTATCATTTTTTCCTGGAGCTAAAATTGGTGTATTGGGTGTTAATGGAGCCGGAAAATCTACTTTATTAAAAATCATGGCAGGGGTTGATAAAGAATTTAATGGAGAAGCATGGGCTGCCGAAGGTGTAAAGGTTGGATATTTAGAGCAAGAACCGAAATTAGATCCATCTAAAAACGTTATGGAAAATGTGATGGACGGTTTAGGCGAGACGGTTGCTTTATTAAAACGTTTTGAAGAGGTTTCTATGAAGTTTGCAGAACCTATGTCAGATGATGAAATGAATGCGCTGATAGAGGAACAAGCTTCATTACAAGAAAAAATTGATGCGGCAAATGGATGGGATATTGAAAGAACCGTTCAGATTGCGATGGATGCGCTTCGTTGTCCTCCGGCAGATGCTGATGTAACTAAATTATCAGGAGGAGAAAAAAGACGCGTTGCATTGTGTCGTTTATTGCTATCAAAACCAGATATGCTATTGCTGGACGAACCGACGAACCATTTGGATGCGGAGTCTGTTGCATGGTTAGAACATCATTTACGTGATTACAAAGGAACGGTTGTGATGGTAACTCATGACAGATATTTCTTAGACAACGTAACAGGGTGGATATTAGAATTAGATAGAGGACAAGGTATTCCATATGAAGGCAACTATACTTCTTGGTTAGAGCAAAAACAAAAGCGTATAGAGCAAGAAGCACGTGAAGAAAGCGCACGCCAAAAGACTTTGGCAAACGAATTGGAATGGATTCGTAAAAATCCAAAAGCAAGACAAGCGAAATCAAAAGCTCGTATTAATGCTTATGAAGAGTTATTGGCAGAAACCTCCAAAGAACAAATAACCCAAGCATATATCAATATTCCAATGAGTGAAAGATTGGGCGATATGGTAATAGAAGCCAAAAATATTTCAAAATCATTTGGAGACAGAGTGCTTATAGATAATTTGTCCTTTAAGATTCCGAAAGGTGCAATTGTTGGTATCATTGGTCCGAATGGAGCAGGTAAAACAACTTTATTTAGAATGATAACAGGACAAGAGAAACCAGATTCTGGAGAGATTATTATTGGTGAAACAGTGGATTTAGGTTATGTGGATCAGAGTCGAGATGAGCTAGATGCTAACAAAACGATATGGGAAGAAATATCAGATGGATTAGACATTATCGAACTCGGAAAAAAACAAATGCCATCAAGAGCATATGTTGGTCAATTTAATTTCAAAGGAACAGATCAGCAAAAGAAAATAGGGCAATTATCTGGTGGAGAAAGAAATCGTGTACATTTAGCAAAAATGTTGAAGAAAGGCGCAAATGTAATCCTGTTGGATGAACCTACAAATGATCTGGACGTAGATACATTACGTTCTCTTGAAGAAGGAATTATGAATTATCCGGGATGTGTTTTGGTAACATCACACGACAGATGGTTCTTAGACCGCTTGGCAACGCATATTTTAGCTTATGAAGACGATGGTCATGTTGAATGGTTTGAAGGAAATTTTGAGGATTATGAAAAGGATAAGATTCGCCGCTTAGGTGAAGATGCATGCAATCCACATCGTATCAGATATAAAAAGTTAGAACGATAGAATTAAGAAAACCGGTAGCAATACCGGTTTTATTTTATAACACAAATTCAGAAATAATAGCACCTTTGTCAGGATCAATTTTGAAAAACCAACCATCATATAATAAACTGTTTTCTTTTATATGTTGTAAAGAGGATTTTTTGATTAAACCTTCTCTGTTAAGACGAACAGAAATCCAATAATCTTCATTTAAGGAATAAAGATTAATTTCATAAATAATCCCATTAAACAGGGTAATAAAAAATTGCTTGTGCTGAGAAAATTTTTCAGCATCAAAATGAGCTGTTTTTTTAATTTCAGTTGCACTTAAATACCAAAAATTGTCAATAAATTGTTGCAAATGAGTATATTCACTAGAAGAATTTACATCTTTGAAATTCTCATTATCAAAACGTCGATAAACTTCAAAATTGTCAGTTTTAATGCGCTTAACATGAGAAAGATTAAAAGTGAACAAAGGCATTTGCACCCAATCCATAACGTTAGAAGATAATTCAAAATTACTATTGAGTTGATAAAGAAAATTATCATTATTCAACAAAGCATAATAGTATTTATTACTTTCTTTTAGAGGAGCAATTGAAGCATCATCTATAACATTGCCCTTTGCGTCTCGACTGATAATTTTCAAAGGATTTTGAAATAAGGTCGCCTCTTTTTCATTAAGAGTATCCGCACGATAAATAACAGTATTACGAATTAAATTAACAAGAGCATTAATTTTAGCAAAAGCTGCGAAATAGCCATCAGCTTCTTTAATTCTCCAAAAATCATCAATTTTTTCAATTTGTATAGAAGATTTATTTGGAAAGATAAGTTGAATACTGGCAACATCAGCCCGATTTCTGGTTAAATCAAAAAAGTAATTACCTCTGGAAAGAAGGTGCACACGAGTACTGTTTAAGTAAGTCCCATAAATAAACAATGGGACAACACAAAGGAGTAGAATAAGTGCGAATTTAATGTGTTTGAGCAGCATCAATTAGTCTCCTAATTTTTTGTACGCGAATTTTCTTCATAGAGATATTAAAGATAATCAAAATACCCAAAATTAACAAAGGTACAACGAACGTTAAAATAACAGTAAAAATCATAATGGCAGATTGATAGTCTCGAGCAATATCCGATTTTATTTTGTAAAGTTGATTTTGGTTTTCATCAATTTTCTGCTCTATAGAACTAATATCTCCAATATTTTTAATAGAAGCAAAACCTCGAGATTTAAGATTATTGTAAAAATCTTCTTTTCGCTTGTTATAGAGTCTAATATTGGCTTCTAGTTTTTGAATTTGGTCTTTGTGATATTGATTAATATAATCCAAAATAGCATTTCCGATGCTAGATTTATTAAGCGCATAATGATTATATGAGAGAGAATTTTCAATATTTGCGTTAGCAGCAAAATCAAACAATCTCAATAAAAATAACATATTGTCAGCAGTCGGAACAATTTGATAAAAATCTGTACCTTTAGATTCGGAAGAAACAAAAAGATAATCTTTAAGCAAATCCGTATCATAGAAAAACAAGACACGCCCATCTTGAATAGATGACGGCTCAATATGCTGTCCATCTAAAGCCATATTGAGATAATTTGATGTATATTTCCCCTCAGAGATTGCTGCAGATACTGCATTAGAAGTTTTTAATATGGGAAGGATTTTGTAAGTTTCACCGTTTTTAAAATTAATTTTCCCCGCTTCATTAACAATAACAGAACGAATATCCTGATTTAAATTATCATAACTAACATTCGAAGGAAATACCGTTACATGATTTTCCGTTAGATTGTCTTTAATAATTTCAGCCGGAACAGGAGAAATTCCAAAATTCTGTAAGAAGTTAATTAGAGGTTTGCCTTGACTAGCATTAAGCATTTTAGGCTCAGCAAAAACAATTAAAGTGCCACCATTAAGAATATATTGTTCCATTGCCAATAAAGCTTCAGTCGATAGTTCTAAAGGATTTATTACAATTACGAATTTATACTCAGGAGGAATAAAAAACGGAGGTTTGTCAACATATTTAACTTGATAAAATTCTTGTAGAATTCCTTGGAAAGCACGCATTTCATTTAAATCTTTTTCAGAGGCAACAACAACAGCTTGTGGGCGATATGCGTTAAAAATTTTAAGTGCGCGCATCAAATCTGTTTCTAACAAATTCTGTCGAAGGTTGCTAAAAGCATTGATAAAGTATGTCCCCCCTTCATTACTGGAAAATTCGGCAGCCATAAAAATTTTCTGCTCAAATTTATCTGTTTCAAAAGGAATATTATGTTTGTGAACCAAACGTTGTTCTAATTGACTGAATGGTTCAACCCAGACAGTCTCGATGCGAACAGCACCTTCGGAATACTTTTCAATAAGTTTCAAAATTTTTTCTATAAAAGTAGCGTAAACGGCATAGCTCGAATTTGCATTTTGCCGTTGGTTTTTAGATTCGTAGAGAGTTATATCAATACGCTTATCCAAATTTTGTAAGAAAGCTTTATCAGCGGAATTAAGGGTATATTTTTTCTCATCGGTAATATCAAAAGATTGATTCCAAATAAAGGCAACACTCAAAACACTACAGAAGAATAAAGAAAAGAGCAAAAATGTAAAAAAATAAAAACATTTTTTATCAATAGACGTATTTGTGCGTTTATACTCCAAAGCCACAATATTGAGCCACAGACAGAGCAAAATTCCAATGACAAAGTAAAAAACATTATTCCATGCTAAGATTCCGCTTAAGAATGCATTATAATTGTATTCAAAATTTAAGTCAGATAGAGGGATGGCATGTAGGGAAGTAAGCTCAAATTGTGTCAGAACAAACAGGGCAAAAATAGTATAAATGTAACTCAAAATGTTATTTTTGCATAATGCAGAAATCAAACATCCGATAGCCGTAAATAGAGCACCACAAAGCAATAAGCCACAATATCCGGAATAGATTATTCCATAATCAAGGACAGAGAATAACGAAGACATCCAAAATAGAAATACAGAGGATATTATTAACAAAACAAAAAACAAAAAAGCTGCGCCAAATTTTGCTAAAACAAGCTTAAAAAAACTAATTGGTTGAGTAAACAAAAGTTCTAATGTGCCACTCTTAGATTCTTCAGCCCACAAGCGCATAGTAATTGCTGGAATAATCAAAGTGAGCATAATAGGTTGCAGAGAGAAAAAAGCGTTCATAATTTCGGATTCTCTTAAAAAGTAATCTCCAATGTAAAAAGTGGAAAACATAGAAAAAATATAATACGCGGCAACAATAATATATGCGCTCACACTACAAAAGAGCGTTTGAAATTCTTTTGAAAACTGCACAAAAAATTGTTTCATTTTTTCTCCTTTTTTGCAGAACTAAGGATTTTAAAAGCATCATTAAGATTACCTGTTTTAGAAATCTTTTTAAAATCTTTCATAGTCATATTGCCGATAAGTTTTCCGCAAGAAAGCATAACAACGCGATTCGCAATTTCGGCATCTTCTAAAACATGAGTAGAAACAAGAACTAAATTATCTTTAGCATAAGATTTCATAAAATCACGAATATGTTGTTTTTGATTTGGATCAAGACCATCAGTTGGTTCATCCAAAATAAGAATTTTAGGATGGTGCAAAATAGCCGAAGCAATTTCCACTCTTTTCTTATAGCCTTTTGATAATGTTTCTATTTTATCTGCTAAAACATCGACAATCTGCATTTGTTTGGCAGCATTAGTAATAGCCGTTTCCCAATCAGGAATATTCCATAAACAGGCAATCCATTTCAAAAAATCAAAAACAATCATATCCCCATATAGTGAAGATATTTCAGGCACATATCCAATATAACGCAGTGCTTGAATACGACTAGATTCAATGCTGTGATCAAAAATTTTTATACATCCTGAAGTTGATTTAATATAGCCACAAATAATCCGCATTAAAGTAGATTTACCGGCACCATTCTCACCAATAAGAGCCACAACTTCCCCTAGTTTAAGAGATAAAGAAATATTCTCAAGAGCAATCTTAGAGCCAAACTTTTGAGTTACATCTTGTATTTCAATCATAGAAAAAACCTTAAAAATAAATTTTATTAACTAATTCTATAGCAAAAAATGTTTAAAAATTTCACAATTTCGTTTCAAATAATAAAACTAATGATGACAAAAAATTATTTATAGGATATAAGGTAAAAAATTAGTAGTCTAAAGGGAGAAATACATTGGAAGAAAAATATACCAAAGAAGAGATGAAAACGATTCGCATCGGTATAACATCTCTGATGGCCATATTAATAGGTGTGTTTATAACAATTTCCCATAATGCCTCAATAAAAGGGCAACAAGATGGAGAAACATATAATATATATGCAAGTTTCGGACGTACGGATGGTTTAAACGTCGGAGATGCCGTACGCTTATCTGGGGTAAATATTGGAAGAGTAACAGCAGCAGAATTAGATAAAGATTTTCGGACCAAACTAACAATGGAAATAGGTAGAGAATATAAAATACCCGAAGATAGCAGTGCCTCCATTATCAGCTTTGGGCTTATAGGTGGTAAGTACGTAGAAATAGATGTAGGCGGTGCTGAAGAGTATCTGCAACCGAATGGACACATAGGATTTACGCAAGACGCAATGGTATTGGAAGAATTATTAGATAGAATTATATCACTTGGAAAAAGCAAAAAAGCGAAACAAGCGTCAGAAGATCAAACAGTAAAAGGAGAATGAAATGAATAAAAAACCGGTAGAAACAATAATGGGGCTGGTCGTGCTGGCAGTAGCAGCCCTTTTTATGGTGTTTGCATATAGGGTATCAGATTTGCAAGTTGTAAAAGGGTATGAAGTTAATGCTAGATTCTTAAAAGTCGGAGGCTTAAATACCGGAGCAGACGTGCGTATCAATGGTATTAAAGTAGGGACCGTTCTATCCCAATCCATTAATCCTGAAGATTATATGGTCGATGTGAAAATGAGTTTGAGACCAGATATTATTCTCCCAGAAGACAGTGAGGTTACCATTGTCGGAGATGGATTAATGGGAGATAAATTCATAAAAATCGAACCGGGACAATCTCCAAATAAATTAACACCGGGAAGTACCGCATCAAATACAAAAGACGCAAAATCTTTAGAAGATATGGTCGGAGAAATTATATTTATGGTAACAGGTGATGATAATGAAAAATAAGATAATGACAGCATCCGTACTTATATGTTTAAGTATTACAAGTCAGGCAATGGCAGCGGAAATTTCGACAAATGCGGCATTAATGCAAGCGATGGACAAAGTAACAGGCAGAGTTAATAAGATTACCATACCTGTAAATTCTAAAATTTCTTTTGGTGATTTCTCACTTGTATTAAGATCTTGTAAAAAACGTCCGGCAGAAGAAACACCAGAAAATTTTGCATTTATAGATGTTACAGATAAGAGTTTTGGAACTGATGAATACAATATATTCAGAGGTTGGATAGTGTCATCAACTCCGGGAATAAATGCCATAGAGCACCCAATATATGATGTTTGGTTGTTAGAATGTATTGATACTGATGTTGACGCTTCTAAATTAATGAGTGAGGAAGAATTAAAAGAAAGAGATAATTTACCTGCAAAAGATACAATTCAAAGCAAAGCGACACCTAAAGTTATTGAAAATTCCTCTGATGACGAAGCCAAAGGAAAAGAAAAAGTAATTCGCATTCAAGAATTCATGCAGCAAGATAGAGATATTGAGAAAGATATTCGAGAAACTCCTGCATATATTTCTGAACCCTCTGCAGCGTATGTTAGTGATATAGAAGAAGGAGCCGAACCTCAAAATTTACTGCAGTTTACAAAAATGCAGGAAGTTTCTACAATATCTGAAAAAGAAATAAAGCAACCAACTTCTTCAACTGGAGGAGATGATGATATATCAGATGCGATAGATGAAGAATTGCGTTATTTAAATCAATAAAATCAAAATCCGTAAGTACAAATAAAACAAGAAATGACGGCGTAGATCATTGCAAAGGCAAGCAAAATGTTTGCCTTTTTTTGTTGTGAAAAATAAGAAGTTTTATCTAATGTTGTAGTTATAAGAATTATCTCCGGAATCATTAATAATGCAAATAAACGGAAATCAGAAGAACAAACAAATGGATAATCCATAGCATATTTAAAGCTATATCCCCACAATGTGAAATATAAAATTATAAAAAATGCGCTAATTGGACTGAATGAAAACTTTCTTTTTAAGGAAGTATAGATGATGAAGCAGCAAGAAATTAAAACTGCAATTTTTAGAAGAAGATTAAGTGAATATAAGACTATTGCCGGATATAATAAAAATGAGTGAGCTAAGGATAAATCCCACTCCCCGAAAAGTTCTGTTTTAATAAGTGCTAACCACATGTTTGCATCAACAAGAGTTGGAGACTGAATAAAAGGTGAAAGCAATTGGGAGAAATCTAAAATTCTCTCAGAAAACGTTAAATAATAAAAGTTTTGCCCTTGAGGTGAAGTATCAGGAACATTATAAAATTGCATATCAAAAAGAATATGATTACGAACAATCCAACTTAAAGCCAATGGAACAGCAATGATAATAAAGAGATCTATATCTAACCAAATAGAGCGCGCAAACTGATTACGATATAGCTTATAGATAAATAAAAAAGATAAGGCCGGTGCTAGCATTAATAAAGATAGTTTGGTTAATACTCCCAGAGCAAAGCATAAGGCGCATGCAACAATATATGATGTCTTTTCTTGGTTGAACCATTTTAAGGCAAAATATATAACACAACATCCCCAAAAAAGAACAGGCGTATCATCAGAAATATATCCGGAAAAGAGAAACAGTGTAGGATTAAATCCCAAAAGTAAAAGAGCAAAAAGATATAGAGATGAGGCAAGTTTTAATTCTTTAAGAATAACGGCCATGACCAAAGTTGTTGCAGTAACAAAAAATAGAGATAGATATTGCAATGTTTCTTGAGCAAGGGATACAGAATTCCAAAGAGCAACACTAAAATTAAAAAGATAAGCTTGTATCCAAAAATGTAATGGCTGATGAAAAAGATAATACATCGACCATGGATTAAAATTTCTCCAGTTAAAACCTTCTTGAGATATCTTATTCATATATAAAAGAATGCCGTTAAGATCGTGTTGGTACTGGTTTACTGAAATAGATTGAATATAAAATAAATGACAGCAAAAAGATGCCGCTAAAATGAAAAATAAGAGTGTCTGATTTTTTTGAGAATGTAAATAGCAACAAGAGCTCAGAGTAATGAGCTCCGCAATGAGTAAGTATAGTGGAGATAGTTCAAAAACTAAATAAATCAAACAGCAAAAAAGCGATAATACAAATACCAAAAATCTTTGAAAAACGGATTCAGATATGAACGCACAAATGATAGAAATAATCAAAAAAGATGCTTCAAAAGTGGAAATATAGGCAGACCCAAAAAATGTGCCTGCTGCTAAAAATAACAGCAAGCACACTGTAAAAATAAACGAAAATGGATATTTAAAAACAGTTTCCAACACGTCTATTCACCGCCTTAAATATCTCCTTTAGCGCAAGGGGCTCCAGGGGTGCATTTATGGTAAACCTTAGCTCTTCTATATCCTGTTAATCCTTTATATTCCATAGTCTGAATATAAATATTATCAACTGTTATCGTAAAACTAAGCACAGCAGAATTTCCCGATTTATCCATTGCGTAAACTTTAATTTTGTGAGAACCTTCGTCGTCTATGGTCGGGGTTCCTGTGAATGTATGAGTTTTACTGTCATACTTTAACCATTTAGGTAACCCTGCATCGTCCAAAGATCCTGCAATCGTTGAATATTCACCATTCCAATTAACAACTTCAAAGACTTCATCAGGAATTTGAATATTTACTTTCGAACCTGTACCAACAACAATATCAGGCACCAAAGTTGGAGAAGAAATATCTACGGGAGGCTTTCTGATAGATAAGGATGTTGAAACATTTTTTGGAGATGTTACAAAAATACCATCTTTCCATTTATCCAAAGTTTCTCTAATTTGAACAGCAATAGCTGATGGGGTGTCATTCAGCATGTCAGAAGGAACAGCATCCATACCAACACTAGCATACAATTTACCAATAGCTTCTTGTACATCAATATATGCTAAGAACGCATTAGCCTCATCAATAATAGCTTGAGCAGATTCTAAATGACTAATAGCTTTATTGGCTCCTTCTTTATCAGTAATATCTTCAGCAATATCCTCAGATGTTGTAGCAACACTCATATTGAGAAGATAGTTTTCAACAGCAGATTGATACATAGCCCAAGAGAGATATACTTGGTTTAAGATAATATTAGTCATCCTCTGCCGAGCAAGAGAATTATATGTGCTAATACCGGGATGTCTGATCTCTTCAAAAATATTCATTGATAAATCGTTAGATTCTTTAGTCCACTTTCTATTATAATAGTTAGGATCTTGTCTGTAATCGCTATTATCAACATCATCAAAATCTTTAATAACCAATTCAAATTCTTCCTTTGAAGATATTTGGTCAAAAGTTCTTAACTCAGGACGATTCGTTAGCGCTAACCATTCTAATTGCTGTATTTTAGCTCTCATAGACGGAATTGTAAAATTACCATATTCTGCACCAGCTAATTTTATTTCTGTAGAAGGATAAAAACCAAGAAGACCAGCAAATTCAGCCTGAGCTGTATCTAATTTACGTCTCAAATCAGATAACTGTTTAATACTTTCCAAGTATTTACGTTTTTTTAAAAGAAGATTTGTTGAAGGAGTATTTCCTTTTTTAATCATCTCATTAGAGCGAGCATTAAGTTCATCTACAACACGAACCAAGTATTCGTTCATATCATCAATAACGGGAATAAGTCTTTGAGCAGCTAAAGCTTTCCAGTAAAGTGAACGAGTTTCTTGCAAAATATTATTAACAACCTTACGACTTTGCTCTTGAGCAGTTAATTCAGGCGCAGACAAATTATTCTGATAATAAAGTGAGGATAAATCCAAAAGGTTCCATGATAACTTTAAGTCTGCCGGAATAGTAGAAGATTGAGTGGCTGTATCATATCCCAAATTTTCAGCCATTGTAGGCAAAGAAGCCGGATTTATATTTCCTTTAATCAAATTTTCTTGATAAGAAGCCAGCCTCCTTGTATAATTATACTTCAGCGCCAAAGCCATGGCCATGTACATATCAATAGGTCTGGTAATTTTTGAAGGAGTACCTATATACATATTTTGCATATCAACATCAGCGCGGACGGCTCGGTCCCAATCAGAATAATAAGCAGACATAACTGGAGCTTCAACAACTTGCTGCTGCGAAGTTGTGGAGGAGCAAGAAGCCAGTAATCCTGTACAAGCTCCTAAAAAGCAGATAAATTTTTTCATTACACCATCCCTCAAATATTTCACTTATATAATGTCTACACCAAATATTTTTTAATTGATAGTATTTTATTTGATTTTATACAACTTTAATGTAAAATAGTCCCAATAGGGAAATATATATAGGTGGCTGATGCATGTTTGATTTATTTTATACATTGTTTAAATATAAAGAAAAAGCTCAGAAAGATGAGTTAGGATATTATCCGGAAAAAGTAGATGTACGAGCTTTTCCAGAAAGAAGATTCCTATGGACATCAAGGTTTTTAGCTGTAGTATCGTGTTTGAGCTTATGTTTAAGTATGATATTAGGCTCTGCATTATGTATTATAATTCCACTTAAAAAAGTTAAAATTATCCCCATGCAAATAGATTATACACGATATCAAGTTACACTGATGGAAAGTTCTGAAAGTGAAGCTTTTGCAGGAGATTTAGTAACAGAGAGTATACTAGATGATTATATCAAAAAGAGATACACAATAGGGGATAGTCTTGAAGAAATGCAATATAGATTAGGAGAAAAGGAATTCATACAATTAGCCTCAAGTGAAGAAATATATAATTCTTTTATGAATACAGAATATCCTTACTTCGAAGCTTTGCAAAAAAAAGGAATACGCCGACAAGTTGAAACAACACTGATATATCCAGTTTCATTTGATTTTTGGCAGGTCCGCTTTAATATAATAGAAACAGGTCCGGATATTGAAAAACCAATAATAAGTCATTGGATAGCAACCATAAGAATGAGATTTGAATTTGATAAATATGATAATAAAGATTTAGGATTGATTAATCCTTTTGGTGTAACTATAATTACCTATGACCTGTCTTATATGGGAAATAACATAAAAAGTAAGCGAGATTAGGAAAATATAAAAAAAAATTATATTTGTTTACTATTTTTGAATAAATAACCTATATAAGAAAAAGAGTTTTTTATAATTTAAATATAAGGATTTAAAGCCATGAGTAAAAGTGCGTTGGAAGTATTTGACAATACTCTTGTCCCAATGGTCATTGAGCAAACATCTAGAGGAGAACGTTCATTTGATATATTTTCTCGTCTATTAAAAGAACGTATTATATTTTTAACCGGAGAAGTAAATGATGATGTATCGTCATTAGTCTGTGCTCAGCTTTTATTTTTGGAATCAGAAAATCCAAAGAAAGATATTTTCTTATACATAAATTCTCCTGGAGGCGTTGTAACATCCGGTATGGCTATGTACGACACAATGAAGTATATTTCATGTGATGTGGCAACTTTGTGCATTGGTCAAGCTTGCTCAATGGGATCATTCTTACTAGCCGGAGGAACTAAAGGGAAAAGATTCTCTTTACCGAATTCTCGCATCATGATTCACCAACCATCCGGCGGAGCAAGAGGTATGGCATCAGATATTGAAATTCAAGCACGTGAAATATTAGAATTAAGAAAGCGTTTGAATAAAATATATGCTGAAAATACCGGAAATAAATTGGCTGTAATAGAAAAAGCTATGGATAGAGATAACTTTATGAATCCGGAAGAAGCAAAAGAATTTGGTTTAATAGACCATATTGTAAAAAATCGTTTGGAAGTAATAAAATAGGAAAAGAAAATGACTGATAGAACAGATGACGATAAAGTATTGCACTGCTCTTTCTGCGGTAAGAGTCAAAATGAAGTCAAGAAGTTAATTGCCGGCCGAGGTGTATATATTTGTGATGAATGTATTGACGTCTGCATCAATATTGTATCTCAGGAAGTAAAAGAAGAAAAAAAAGCAGAGGATATTGAAATTCAAGAGAATTTACCGACACCTTCAAAAATAAAAGAATTTCTGGATCAATATGTAATTGGGCAAGATTATGCCAAAAAAGTATTATCTGTAGCTGTATATAATCACTACAAGCGCCTGAATAATAAACGTCAAAATCCAGATATAGAAATTTCAAAATCAAATGTAATTTTAATTGGCTCAACAGGTTCCGGAAAAACGTTGTTAGCCCAGACTTTGGCAAAAGTTTTAGATGTGCCGTTTGCTATTGCTGATGCAACAACTTTGACAGAGGCAGGTTATGTTGGAGAAGATGTAGAAAATATCGTTTTGAAGTTGGTTCAGGCTGCAAACTACGATATAGAAAAGGCAGAACGCGGAATTGTTTATATTGATGAAATTGATAAAATTACACGTAAAACCGATGGTCCTTCTATTACAAGAGATGTGTCCGGTGAAGGTGTTCAACAAGCTTTGTTAAAGATTATTGAAGGGACTGTCGCAAATATTCCACCACAAGGAGGGAGAAAGCATCCTCAGCAAGAATTTTTGCATGTTGATACAACAAATATTTTATTTATTTGCGGTGGTGCGTTTGCAGGGCTTGAGAAAATTATTGGTCGCCGAGGACAAGAAACATCAATCGGGTTTGGTGCTCAAATCAAAGATGCGGAAGAAAAAACTTTGGGAGAAATCTATAAGCAAGTTCAGCCGGAGGATTTGTTGAAATATGGTTTGATACCAGAATTCATCGGTCGTTTACCGGTTATTGCAACGCTAGATGACCTAAATGAAGAAGCGCTTATAAAAGTTTTAACAGAGCCGAAAAATGCATTAATCAAACAATACAAAACATTGTTTGATATGGAAGGTGTAAAATTAACTATAACGAATGATGCATTGGTAGCGATTGCAAAAAAAGCGATTGAGCGCAAAACTGGGGCCAGAGGTTTACGTGCCATAATGGAAGAAAATTTGTTAGATTTGATGTATAACATTCCAGATAAGAAAGATGTCACAGAGATTGTGATTGATGCGGATGTTATAAATAAAGGCGCTGAACCAGATTATATTCGTAAGAAACATAAAAAGAGCGCATAAGCAGAAAAAAGAAAATCCTCTGAACAGAGGATTTTCTTTTATATGTAATCAATAAAACAAATCATCTGAATCTTTTAACTCCATTAGCGATTCGCATGATTGTGAAGCTAGCATTTTGTTCTGCAGGGAAATCCGTCGTTTTGCACTCGCGCTCTGTCTGATAAAGAAGAGAAAGAGCATTCATAATGCGATGTCTATTCCAAACTTTCAACTGAGATATAAATGCGTTTTTTCTAAAAAACATTAGAGGAGGGCGCAAAGAGAAAACAACCTTATCAGCGGTTTCACCTTTTTCCATTTTAACCGCACAATCCAAAAGTTTCATAAAATGATAACTAATAGAACGAATAAGCGCCACAGGCTGTTCTCCTTCAAAAATTAAGCGGTTATAGGAGGCTATAGCTTTTTCAGTCTGTCCAAGAGCAATAAAATAACACAAATCCTCTTGAGAAGAAGCAGATGTGTCACTGATGACAGTCAAAATATCTTTGAACTCAATATTTTTTTTGCTACCCAGATAAGTAATTAATTTATCAAGCTCATTAGCACTGATTTTACGGTCATTAGAGAGGCGTGAGCATAAAAGTTGAAAAGAACTATTATCTATAGAAAACCCATTTTTGCTGATAAATTTTGATGCAAAAGCAGTAATGTCCTCATCTCTGTCATCATAGCATCCGATACCATAAAAAAACTCTTCATCTTTAGCTAAAACCGCTAATGAATCTTTTGTTTTAAGAGCCGTAGATGTTGCAATGAGTAAGGTATCAGAAGGGCTTGAAGCAAAAAGTTCTTTAAGAGTTTTAGTTAGTAAATTTGTCGCATCTTTAACGACAACAACTCTGCGCCCCCCCATAAGAGACTGTGCATTAAATTCAGCATAAAGCACCCCAACATCAGCTGTAATGTCAGACATATCCAAATAGCTAACATGAAAAGCATCATAAATATCTGAAGAGATGGCCCTAATAAATTGCTGTGACAAGGTTGAAATCATGCCTTCATTAGAGCCATAAATAACAACCCCGCGAATATTATGCGGAAGAGATTTGACAATACTATCAACCTGTTCCGGTTTAATATTCATCCGGATTACCTCTATTAGTTTGAATAGAGTGGAAATATGCGCCTAAACGTAAAGATATATCATTTGCAATAATTTTGGCAGCATTCTTTTCAACTTTTTTCTGAGCAAAAGTTGTAGAATAAGGATCACGCAAAATGTCATAACCTGTATAGGCAACACTGTTACCTGTAATTAAAGTTTTATACTCAGCATTTTTAAGAACATAAGACACTTTATAAATCACTTTTTTGCGAGTCGCTGTAATATCGTTACGCAAAGCTTGGTCTATTTCTTGTTTGTCAATTTTCGTAACACTTAAGATATATCTTGGCTGTTTGGGTTCGCCTTTCGGTGTAAGCTTATCCAATAGATCATTACGAATAAGTTGTCCGATTCTGTCTTGAATAAGCTCCACTTTAACACTAGCCATTTCATCTTTAACACTGGTATCAAACTTTCCATTATAATACCATTGACTAGATGATGTTCTTTCAACATACAACGGCTCAAATCCACATGATGCCGTGAAGAAAAGAGCTACTATTATTAAAACATTTTTATACTTACAAAACAATGTTCACAATCCTATTTGGTACAACAATGATTTTTCTAGGTTCTACATCAGCTAACTGTTTTGCAACATTATCTAAAGATTTAGCTGTTGCAATAACTTTTTCCTGATCACAATCTCTTTCTACTTCAATCGTTCCGCGCATTTTACCATTAATTTGAACCGCAATGGTAACAGTGTTTTCTTTAGCTAATTCAGGATTACCTTTCGGCCAACTTTCAGCAACGATAAGATTATCGTGTCCCAAACGCGCCCACATTTCTTCAGCGATATGTGGAGAGAATGGAGAAACAAGTTTCAATAATGTTTCATACATTTCAACTGGAATTTCAGGCAATGAAACCATGTAATTTACATAGGTCATCAAAGAAGAAACAGCAGTATTAAACTTCATCTGATCAATACGTTCAGTTACTTCTATAACGCATTTATGCATAACTTGTAAATCTTTGGCTGATGGCGAAACTTTTGTAACTTTCGTAAACAAAGAGAATATTTTATTTACAAAGCGATAAACGCCATTCAAACTCTCATCAGACCACATAGCAACTTGATCAAAAGGTCCGATAAACATTTCATACATTCTGAAAGCATCTGCACCATATGAATCAATTACTTCATCAGGGTTAATTACATTACCGCGAGATTTAGACATCTTTTCGCCGTTTTCAGCTAAAATCATACCATGAGAAGTACGTTTGTTGTATGGTTCACAGGTCGGAACATAGCCACAGTCATACAAGAACTTATGCCAGAAACGAGAGTATAACAAGTGCAAGGTTGTATGTTCCATACCACCATTATACCAATCAACGTTCATCCAATAATTTAAAGCTTCTTTAGATGCGAACTCTTTATCATTGTGTGGATCACAATATCTCAAGAAATACCAAGAAGAACCGGCCCAATTAGGCATAACATCTGTTTCTCTCTTAGCCGGAGCTCCGCATTTCGGACAAGTAGTATTAATCCAATCAGTAGCTTTAGCTAAAGGTGAATCCCCATTATCATTTGGCTGAAAGTCAGAAATCTCTGGCAAAGTCAAAGGAAGTTCACTTTCTGGAATAGGTTGCCATCCACAATGTTCGCAATAAACCATAGGAATAGGCTCTCCCCAATAACGTTGGCGAGAAAATACCCAATCGCGTAATTTAAAGTTTACTTTGGCGTCACCAAAACCATGTTCTTTAGCATAATCAATAGCAGCCTTTATGCCATCTTCCTTACCCATTCCGTTCAAGAAATCCGAATTAATATGAGCGCCATCTTCTTCAAACGCTTTTTCGGAAATATCTCCGCCCTCTAAAACTTGAATAATAGGAAGATTAAATTTCTTAGCAAAGTCATAGTCACGTTGATCGTGTGCCGGAACCGCCATAATAGCCCCTGTACCATAACCGGTCAAAACATAGTCGGATATAAAGATAGGAATAAGCTGTCCGTTAAATGGATTTTTAGCCTTAATACCAATTAATTCAACACCAGTTTTAGAATCATCTGCAGTACGCTGTAAATCAGATTTTTTAGAAGTTTCGGCAACGTACGCTACAATTTCGTTCCAGTTATCAAATTTTTCAGCCAATTCTTTAATATACTGATGTTCTGGCGCCATCACCATATAAGTAACCCCAAAAGCTGTATCCGGACGAGTTGTAAATACTTTCAGTTTGCGTCCTAAAGAATTACCGTCATTATCCGTAATATCAAAATCAAGTTCAGCACCATAAGAACGACCAATCCAATTAATTTGTTGTGATTTAACGCGGTCAATAAAGTCAAGTTTATCTAAATCATCAATTAATCTGTCAGCATACTTAGTAATAGCCAACATCCATTGCTCTTTATCGCGGCGAACAACTTCAGCGCCGCAACGTTCACAATGTCCATTAACAACTTCCTCATTAGCTAAACCAACTTTACAAGAAGGGCACCAGTTAATGGCAATTTTAGATTTGTAAGCCAACCCTTTTTCATAAAACTTTAAGAACATCCATTGTGTCCATTTATAATATTCCGGATCACAAGTGTTAAAGCATCTATCCCAGTCAAAAGACAAACCGATAGATTTAAGTTGTCTGGTAAAGTTAGCAATATTTGCTTTGGTAGATATTGCCGGATGAATACCTGTTTTGACCGCATAGTTTTCAGCAGGCAAACCAAAAGCATCAAATCCCATCGGGTACAAAACATTAAATCCTTCCATACGCTTTTTACGAGCAATAACATCAAGAGCAGTATAAGAACGAGGGTGCCCTACATGCAGTCCTGCTCCAGATGGATAAGGAAATTCAACCAATGCATAAAATTTAGGCTTTTCATGATTTATTTCTACTTTATAAGCCTTTTCATCGTCCCAAATTTTCTGCCATTTACTTTCAATAGATTTGAAATTGTATCTTTCTTCTAATTCCCAATCTTTTTTCCATTCTTCAAAAGAAGCTTTACCATTATATCTGGCATTCTCTACCATGACTAAAATCCTTATCTTAAAGTTTTACCTCAACAAATTAAGCACAATTTAGCATAATGAAAAAAAATTACAACGCTATTTTAAAAATTTTTAAACCAAACCTGCACGGATAAGATTTATTGATTAAGTAATTTTTGATATGCAACTTTTTCATTTGCTGTCACTTGGTCATTAAAACGTTGTAAGAACCAATTGATATCATCTCCATTTTCTTTAATCATTTCATAAAAACGTTTTCTGTATTCAATAACCAAGCTAACACCAGATATTTCCACATCAACGGCTTGAATACGATTTTTTGTTCCACGAATGAGCTTAAATTTTACCGGAATAATCTGAGGTTCAACTTTAATTCCTCGTATATTTTCAAAAACTTTACTTGGATCAACAGAACAATTAACTGTGGCGAAATTCTGGTGTTCAACGACACTATCAATAGAAAAAGTCACGGACGAAGCATTGAAGTTCAAATTAAATTGTTTGTATAGAGTAAGAGCGTATCTATGAAAAAGATTTGTATATTGTTCCATCTGTTCTGGTGTCATTTGTTTGGCATATTTACCAATAACAAATTTAGATATGTAATTTAGATTAACATCTTCACTCAGCATGGTATCAAGTTTTGCATACTTTGCAGCAAGATTAGATTCGGCCAAAGCTTGTATTAACTCTTGTCCTTTAGTATTTGCCCACTCGCGCGCCTCTTGGCTGTTTACAGCAACAGAAGATGCTTGAGTAACGGAAGCTGAAAAGTATAATGCAAATAGAATAAACTTAAAAAAACGTATCATCAATTTTCCTCAATCATTTACTCAAAATTTTACTCATTAAGATTTAAAATTTGCTAAATTGTTTTAATACAACCAAATTTTCAAAAGGTGTTTTCTGATATAATTCTCCAACCAGTTCAGGAATAAAAACTTGTGAATAACGATTTTCTCCATAAGCGCGATAAGCGCGCAAATCCGGATAGTTTTGAACATAAATAAATTTGGGGCGATATTTAATAATAAACTGATTAACGTCTGGCTTTTGTGAAATATTATATTCTGCTTCCATAATTGGCAACAGCATATCTAATCCGAACCAATAATAGCTGACATCTTTACGATAGATATTGAAATTTTTATCATAACCATTCATTAAATAGTCATCAGGTTCAGAATTTTTATGAACATAATCGGCTAAAAGATAATGTTTAAAACTATTATGCTTGATAGACGTAGCATCCACAGTATTAAACAGTAATCCCAAGTTTAAGAAAGCCAGAATGATGAAAATAAGGCTGATAATCTTGTGCTTAGGAAAAATAAATGAGATAAAAGGAGAAAAGACTAACGCCGTAAACATTACTAACAAAGTGTAATAGTTTGGGTGGGGTGCAAAATAAAAATTCCGCATTAAAAGTTCTGCAACAAAAAGTAAAAATGTGATTTTAAAATAAATGTTCTGCTTGCGAAAAATATAAAACCCAAAGAGTAGAGTAAGTCCATAAAAACTAAGAAAAAGATTACCAAGCCAAAAAGCTCCACGATCAAAATAAGCAAGCATAGCTTGGTTAAAATGTAAATTGAGTTCAAAATATTGCGGAAGAATATTGTTCAAATATAAGAAAAATAAAAATCCAAAAGCGACAAAGATTGCCGGAAGAGCTGCTAAAGTAATATGTTTGAATGAAATTTTTTTACAAAAAAGCAGATATAACAAAATAAATTCAACGGCAATCAAAAGCAAAGATATTTTTTGCAAAAACAGAGCAGAAAAAGTAAATCCTAAAAAAGAAAAAATAAGTAATTTAAGTTGTTTTTTGCGAAGGTAGTCAAAGAGATAATATAACCCGATAATAAAACAACAATTCATATAGTTATCAGGACGAAATTGGCTAAAATTGTAAATGGTAATAATATTCCCGAAAGTTAAAACAATCGCAAACCATGCTCCAATTCGAGAGGTAAAAAATAAAGCTGTTTTGTAAATAAAAAACAAGGTAAAGAGAGAAATGCCAAAACTGACGCCGCGCATAACATAAAAAATAATTGCGTTGTCATAAAAAAAACTGACAATCGGTGCACTGATATACCAGAGCAGAGGGTTATGATGCTCAAAAAAATCTCTATAAGGAACTTGCCCTATGCTAACCAGCCAAGACGCATGTAAATGTTCAAATTCATCAACGATTTGAAAGCCGGAAAAGGTATAAGCGTAAAGTAGAACTAAGAGAGCTACACATGAAAAAATCTTAAAAACACGTACAAGCGAACTGTCATCAAAATCGGTTAGCTCTGAATTAACAATATTTTTGAAAGAAGAGGGGAGGGAAATCCTCCCCTCTAAGAAGGTGTTATTTTTTTTCTTCATGATAATCCGCTTCAGTATTGACAGACAAAATTTTTTCACGTGAACCACATACACCTAAAATGAAGTCAACAGTTTTCATTGCAGCCAGAGTAGAGTGATCCATGTTATTATAACGGTGCATACCATTACGTCCTACCAAGAAAAGGTTATCAATGCCGTTAACAAAAGTTTTGATTTCATCAAAGCGGTCATAAGAACCGAAGTATGCCGGATATGCTTTCTTTACACGATGCGTATAAGCATCTAAAACATTTTCTTTATCAAAAATGCCGATTCGAGAGGCTTCCTCAATAGCAAACTTGATAAACGTATCATCATCATCTGTCCAAATTTGATCTTTTTCATTACAGAAATATTCAAGTCCAATCCAAACAGTATCTTTGAAATCTTTGACCATATAGGGGCTCCAGTTATTAAATATCTGCAAGCGCCCAAGTTTAACATCTCGCTCTTGAATATAAATCCAAGTATCGGGAACAATATTGCCGACGGTTTTGAAATGTGTCGTATTTTTAAGCTTCAATTTTTTCAAAAGAATACCAACAGTTCTAAAGTCGCGATACATCAAACCTTCTGCAACTTTTTTTACTTTATTGGGAACATCTGTCATCGATTCGATTAAATCTTTAACAGGCATTGTAGAGATAAACAAGTCTCCTTCAAACACTTTAAGCTTGCCATGTTCATCAATCGCTTCAACCGCTGTGATTTGATTACCTTTTTTAACAACACGAATAACTTTATGATGACATAAAATTTTACCACCTTTTTCTTCAACTAATTTGGCAACAGACTGCCACAAATGCCCAGGACCAAATTTAGGATAGAAAAAGCTGTCAATAAAGCTAGTTTCAACGGCTCCGCCTTTTTTGCCAAATAAATCCTTAAACATTTGTTTTAAAACTTTAAGGATGGATATACCTTTAATTCTTTGCGCACCCCATTCCGCAGAAATTTTAGAACAATCAATACCCCACAACTTTTCAGTATAATCTTTAAAGAAAGTAAGGTAAAGTTCTCGTCCAAAACGATTTATCATAAAATCTTCCAAAGATTTTTCATTTTTAATCGGAAAAACAAGAACTTTAAGATAAGAACATCCGATTTTAAACATCCGCCATAAGCCGAGACCTTTGATGGTATCGAAATTTAGACTGACCGGATAGCTGAAAAACGTTTTCAAATAAAAAATACGAGACAATCTATGTCTTTTGAGCATAACTCGGTCTGTTTTTTCAGGATCAGGAGCATCAGGGAGAGGAGAAAGTTCCACTTCGCGATCCAACATGATATCATCAATAGAAGGTTTACCTTGCTGAGGTAAAATGCTAAGCCACCAATTCA
>CALXTN010000009.1 GCA_944391405.1 uncultured Alphaproteobacteria bacterium
GAAAGCAACTTCTCAGAAAGCTCCGAAAGCAACTTCTCAGAAAGCTCCGAAAGCAACTTCTCAGAAAGCTCCGAAAGCAACTTCTCAGAAAGCTCCGAAAGTAACTTCTCAGAAACAACAGAAAAAAAATCAAGAAACGGAGTTAAAAGAGGATAAGCAAGAAGTTCATGAAAAGTTACCGCAAGTAGCTGAACCCAAAGCTCCTCAAGTTGCTGATGAAACTGTTCAAGAAGTGGATAAGGTGGCAACCCGTAAAAATTCCGGTAAACCGTGGACAGAAGAATGTCATGATCCTCAAATTATCAATAAGGTAAATGAGGTAATTGCTCTTTACTGTAAAAAGGAGTTTGGCAAGAAACAATATTCACGGGAGATGAATGTAAAACATGTTTTTAATTCTAAATTGTTGCTTTTTAGTGATGCTATTGGAGTATTTTTTGATATATTGTTATCCTCTTCTACTTATAATTTATGGGAAACATTGGGTGATGTTTATGATTCCGTTCTTTATCTCCTCAAGAAGAAAAGGAATAAGAAGCAGGTAGCTGAAGCTGTTCAAAAAACAGAGTTAAAAGAGGATAAGCAAGAAGTTCAGGAAAAGTTACCGCAAGTAGCTGAACCCAAAGCTCCTCAAGTTGCTGATGAAACTGTTCAAGAAGTGGATAAGGTGGCAACCCATAGAAATTCCGCTAAACCGTGGACAGAAGAATGTCATGATCCTGAAATTATTCTGGCTGTAAATAATATCATGCGTTATTTTATGTGTGGTGTTTCCGGATATTATCAGGGGCCAGTTTCTCGAAATACAAGGTTGGTATCTGATTTGAAGTGCTCTAAGAGTGAAATTGTAATGATTTGTCATGATATTGAGAAATTTGTCGGTGTCGATATAGAAAAATCAATTTGTGACGAGTGGGAAACATTTGGTGATCTTTACGACTGTGTGCTTTATTTTCAGAAGCGGAAAGGTGAAAAAAAACAAATTTCTGATTTGACGGAAAGAGAAATTTACCAAAATTCAGAAAATTCAGAAAATTCACAAATTTCACAACCAAAAGCAAATGAGGTATATAAAAAACCTTGGAGTAATTGTTATGTTGATCCAGATGAAATCCGCAAAATTGTGGATATGGTTAATCAGAATTTGAAAGATAAATTGGGTATTGACAAGAGCGAGATTACTCGAGAGACTCGTTTGGAAGATGATTTGGGAGTAGATAGTTTGAATATAGTTGAGGGATTTGAAAAGGATTTTGATACTTATATTCCAAGAGAAATGGCTGAACATGTTCAAACGATTGGTGATTTGTACGATTGTATTTATTACTCATTCAAATTCTAATTGATTTTCTGAAAGTTGAGATTAAAAAAGCATCTTACCATTTGGTGAGGTGCTTTTTTGTTGAGTAATGATATGGTGGATATTGCTTGTTTAGCGTAATAGATTGTTTGTGTGTTGTTTTAGGATAGCTGTAGCTTGTTTGGTGTTTTTATTTTGTTTTATTAGTTGTTCTTGTTTTTCAGGACTTAGTTCTGAGGAGTTGGCTAGTTTGTGAATAAATTCATAACATCGTTCTTCTTTGCTCATTTGGGATAGAGCTTCTTTGTTTATGTGGAGGGCTTGGGCTAATTCAATGTCGCCTTCTAGAGCTAGTTTTGTTAAATTGTTGGCATTTTTACCATATTTTTTACAAAGTGTGAATGTTAAAGCATTGGTTTCTTTTTGTTTTTCTGGTGCTAGATTGTTTATGAGATTCCCTCCTATTTCTAGTTTATCTGAAATAGAGGCGCTTTCATTTTGAAGAATGGTGTTTATGTAAGTGTCGGGGAGTTTGGGACCATATATCAGAGTTTTTAGTGTAGAAATATAATCAGTTGAATCTTCTGTTTTAAAAAATCTCATTATGGCTTCATCTCCACAAAATACTTTATCTAGCAGGGCTTTGGTGTTTTTTCCATATTTTCCACAAAGTTGACTGGCTATCTCTTGATAATTTTGGGCATAATAACCGGTGCTTATTTGTTTTGTATCGGAAGGGGTTAAGTTATCAAGAAGATATCCTGAAATTTGCGAGATGTCCCTCTTATCTGCTTTATTGGTTGCATAGGTTAATTTATTTTGTTGTTGTTCTGGCAGAGGTGCGTGACTGGATAGTTGATATAGCATTTGATCTGTGTATATGGGGTACTGGATATTCATATTTGCACATAATTCAGAATCTTTGCAGATTGCTAATTCTGTCATTCTATAAGCATTTTGATTATATTTGTTGCATATGTTTAATGCTATATTCTCTAAAGATTCTTTTTTTATATTATTTTCCAGTAGAAGGCCGTTGACTTTTGCTAAATCTTGGATATGAGCCCGATTGGGTTGGGAAATTAGTGTTTGTTGGATACTTTCCGGAAGTGTTTCTTGGCTGGCTAATTTTAGTAGAGCTAAATCGCGGATTTTGTTCATTTCATAGGGATTTTTTTCAGCCGCTTCTTGTAATCCAAGATATTTTAAGAGTTCTTGATTACAGCAAAGAGCCATTTCGGTTAATGCGTAAGAATTAGGTCCATATTTTTTTTCTATGGCGTTTGCTATTTTTGTATAAATACCGGTTTCGTTTTGGGTGTTAGAGTTTTGCATGGGGCGACCATCGCAAATGAGATTATATATGTATGCGCCATTTTCTGTTGAGGTTTGATTGGGGGAAAATGTATTTGTTGCATTATAGGTTGGTGCTGTATTTGTAGGAGAGGAGGCTGTTTGATATATTGAATTTGGTTCTTGATTTTGTGTTTGCACTTGTGCTTGTGAAGCAGATATTCCTGAGAGTGCTAACGACATAGCGATAATGGTTTCTTTATTAATTTTCGGCATTTTCATTCTCCAATCTTTGCTTTAGTATATCGTATTTTCTTTTGAATGTCAAAGAAATGTATTTGATTGGATGGACTGATTATTGTTTGCAGGGATTGTTAGTTGTTGGCAAAGGTCTCTTTGATTTGGGTGATATTGACGCACTGTCCGTTATGGTTGATTTCAGCCAACACGCCCCATATGGTTAATTCTTTGCCATTTGCCGGAGTTAAGCGATTTTGAACGGTTAGCTTTTCAGCCAATCTTTCCATTGGGGCTGTCGGTTCAAATCCTAAAACCGATTCAAAATCTCCGCACATGCCGACATCGGTTATATATCCCGTGCCTTGCGGTAAAATACGCGCGTCAGCGGTCGGAACATGAGTGTGCGTGCCGGCGACCACACTTACTCGTCCGTCTAAATAATAGCCCAGAGCAATTTTTTCAGAAGTGGCTTCGCCATGTATGTCTACCAAAATCGCATCTATGTTTTTGCCTAAGGTATAGTGCTTTAATAAATTATCCAAAGGTTCGGTAATGCTGTTTATCGGAGGCATAAATAAACGCCCTAAAACTTGCGCAATCAGTAACTTTTTGCCGTTGATGTTTAAGATTTGCCAACCTTTTCCGGGGAGGGTTTCCGGATAATTCAAAGGACGAATGATTTGTTTGTTTTGGTCTAAATAAGGGTAAATTTCTCGTTGTTGCCAGATGTGGTTACCGGTGGTGATACCATCTACACCGGCGTTTAATAAATCGTTGGCAATTGATGGGGTTAAGCCAAAACCATGGGCGGCGTTTTCGCCATTAACAATGATGGCATCTATCGTGTATTTTTCTTTTATTTCTTTAATGTGTTTGATGATAACGTTTCGGCCGGCTCGTCCGATTATGTCGCCGCAGTATAATATTTTCAATAGTTCCATATCCTTATCTTGAGTTTATCAAAAAGGCGGACCGCCCGCACCGTAAATCAGTTCATTCTATCCGATACCCGCAAGATAAGGTGGGCACCATATAACAAGACCACGATCTTGTCAGAGACAGTTCCCTAATAAATAGTGTTGGCCCGGAAGACATGCGGATTTCTACGCGAGGGGCAGTCCCATATTTATATATGTCATATTATACAGATTTCAATTTGGTTGCAACAGATTTTATTGCTTCATTTAAAGAATTTATGTTTTGGGCGATTTCACTGTCAAGTTGCGCTAAATCTGCCTCGGATATTGCAGGAGCCGTAGGGGTGGGGGCTGCAACTGTCGGTTGCGCAGAAGACGCTTTTTTGAGTTCGCTTAATTCATCGGCTAATAATAATCCGACCATTGCTAAAAGTTGATTTTCGTTAATGTGTCCTAAAGCGGAAATCAGCGATTTTGCTTTTTCATCTAACATACGGCCAAGTTTCATAATCTGAATTTCTTGTCCGTTATCACAGGATATCGCATATTCGCGGTAGTTGATGGTGATGATTACTTGTGCCATTATTTCACCGCCTTGCTTAAGGTTTCTATTACAGAATCGATACGCGAAACTTTTTCATTAATTTGTTGGCGCAAAGTTGTCAGCTTTTCGTTTAATTCATTATTTTTAGCAGTGCTTTCGCTTGCAGCTTCATCCAGCAATGAGGCGGTTTCTTTTAAAGACTGCAAGGCAGCGGATGTTTGAGGAAAATATTTTGCGTTTGATTCCATTTTTAACTTCCGTTTCTAAAAATAATGTGATAGTTCTTTATATTATTAAGGCTTAAACATTGGATTTACAAGAGGCAAAAAGACTTATGCAAAAGTTTATTATATGCGTAGATAGCGAAAATTCGCAAATTTTGGAAAAAATGGATGAGGAGTGTTTTGTTTTGGCGACATCACTCGATGCGGAATATTGTCGCAAGTTTGTGGAGAAGGCTGTTTCTGAAAATCGGGTGGTTTTGTTTTATGGTGATAATGCCATAGAAAAAGCTAAGCAATATGACGCTGACGGTGTGATTTTGGATTTGGGCGCCGAAAAATTGAAGGAAAAAATGGCTGATGTGCGGAAACAACTCGGTAAGCGGAAATTTGTGGGCTTGTTTACACGCAATCGTCGGCATGAAAGTATGATTGTTTCTGAAGTTGAACCGGATTTTATTATTTTCAAAGTTTGGAAAGACGGTTTTGAAAACATTAAGGAACTGACGGATTGGTATAATGATTTTTTCCTTATCCAATCAGCGGCGTGGATTATGGAAGATGGTGTTCCGGCGGAAAATTTGCGGACGGATTTTGTGATAAAATGAAAGTGAAGTTTGGTTGTTAAATTTGAGCAAACAAAAAACGGCGGTTCCTGTGTGGAACGGCCGTTTTGTGCGTTAGTGTTGCAAGTTTGATGATTGCAACTTGCATAGCGCTTCTTCGCAGAGCTTTCCTCTTTTTAGCAAAGCAAGGATAATCTCTGGTGCGTTTGGTAATTCAAGTGCTTTGATTTGAGCATCATCGCAAAGATTTCCTTTTTGGGCTAATTTAAGAATTATTTTCGGAGCGTTTGGTAGCTCGCAAATCTTGAGTTGAACTTGGTCGTTGATGTAACCTTTTTCTGCCAGAGCAAGAATAACTTCTGAGGTATTTGGTAATTCACAAGCTTTGAGTATGGCATCCTCGCAGATCCATTCTTTTGTTGTTTTAGAAACAGCCAGACACCCAGTCGTCCATTCAAAATATATGTGGAGATGATCGAGATATCTTGTTTCTATCAGAGCAAGGATAATCTCTGAGGCATTTGGTAACTCAAAAATTTTGAGCTGGGCTTCATCATAGAGTCCTCCTATTTTTGCTTGCTCAAGGATAATCTCTGAAGCATTTGGTAACTCAAAAGCTTTGAGTTGTGCATCTTTTCCGAGATTCCCTTCATCTAGCCGAATATGGGTAATTCCTAGCAAAAAACCAAATCGGACATTAAAGCCGAGGAATCCTTTTTTTGCTTGCTCAAGGATAATCTCTGAAGCATTTGGCAATTCACAAGCTTTGAGTTGTGCAACATCGCTGAGGCTTCCATTTTTTGCTTGCTCAAGGATAATCTCGGCTGCATTTGACCATTCAAAAATTTTGAGTTGTGCAACATAGCAGAGCAATCCTTTTTTTGCCAGAATAAGAATAATCTCTGATGCATTTGGTAACTCAAACGCTTTGACCTGAGCTTTTTCGCTGAGCCATCCATTTTTTGCTAAAGCAAGGAGTAACTTTGGGGCAGTGGGCCATTCCCAAACTTTGAGCTGGTCTTGCTCGTCATCTAAAGAAAATAGACCTTCATAGTCTGCTAAATTTGTTAGATTTTTTAGCCTAAAATCTATATCTTTTTCATGGACAAGTTTTTCGCTTATAAGTTTTTTTCTGCCGTCGGATAGCAGATTTTGCGTTGGAAATTCAGGGCAATTTTCAAGAATGGAATCCAATTCCAAAATTCTCATATTGCCGAGATAACGAATGTCCACTCGGCAATAGTTCACGAGAATGTAGTAAATTATATTACCCGCGCTTAACGCACTGATAAAATTACTTTCAAGTGAAATATCTTCGGTAGAGAGAAGATTGGCTTTTTTGGCATATTCAACAAAAGGTTCATCGGCGTTTTGCCACATAAAACAGAAGCAGATATCTCCATTTTTGATGCTTTTGCCGTTTCTTTTGTAGATTATGCATTTGTCTTTCTTCTGGATTAAACCATATGGTCGTTCCAAATCCTGAGGGGTATTGACCTCGGATATAGAGGCTGACTGCTGTGGTTTAATAGGCGCACGTTGCTTCTTTTCTGCTTGAAGTTCCGCATACATCTGTTCCGGCGTTGTAGAAACGCAGTTTACATTTTTTTTCATAATAGTTTGAATTTTAATTAAACATGATAATTATTTTATGGAGCAGAGAATAGCATATATTTAGCGTGTGTGCAAGAGGAAAATTTTGTCTAATTACGATTTTTGTTGCAAAATAAAATTTTTGGTCTATCTTGTCGCTCAGGTGGAGCTCTCAGACTTTTTTCTTTGAGGGCTTGTACGAAAATTGTTGTTGAATATTAACATTGTAAATATGGAGAACAAATAAATGAAACAGTTAGCCGGATCAATCAGAATTGGCTGGGTTATCGAATATAAAGGAAAACCTTGGACCATTACTAAAGCTCAACACATTAAACCGGGTAAAGGCGGCGCTTTTATGCAGGTTGAAATGAAGTCTGTTGAAGAAGGAACAAAAACTAACGAACGTTACAGAACTGAAGATACTGTTGAAAAAATGATGGTTGAAGATAAAGATTGTCAGTTCTTGTTTGAAGATGGTACCGGCTTGAACTTTATGGAAAATGAAACTTTTGAACAGTTCTCCATGCCAGCTGATATCTTGGGCGACTCTAGACCTTTCTTGACAGAAGGTATGGTTGTTCGTATTTCTCATATTAACGACAGACCTATTTCTGTTCAATTACCTCAACAGGTTGTTTGCACTGTTGTTGAAACTGAACCGGTTATTAAAGGGCAAACCGTTACTTCTTCTTATAAACCTGCTGTTTTGGATAATGGTATGCGTATTGGTGTGCCTCCGTTTATTGCTGCAGGCGAGAAAATTGTTGTCGGAACTGAAGAAGCTAACTACGTTGAAAGAGCAAAATAATGGCTTATATCTCACCCATGCTCACGAATATCGTTAATGCGGTTAAGAAGGCTTCGGTTAATCTTAATCGTGATTTTAGCGAAATTGAGCGTTTACAAAATTCTGTTAAAGGAAGTATGGATTTTACCAAAATCGCTTTTGATAAAATTCAAAAAGGACTTAAAAGTGAAATCTTTAAAGTTATGCCAATTGTGCCGGTCGTATTTGTAGGGCAAAAAATTCCTCAGGAAGGTATGTATTTTGCCGTTTCGGGAATTGAAGGCTTGGCTAACTTTGCTCACGGAAATCCGGAATTTGCTATCTCGGTGGCATTAATCGACGGACAAACCATTTTGGATGCCGTTGTTTATAATCCGGCTCGTGATGAGTTGTTCTTTGCCGAAAAAGGTAAGGGCGCATTTAAGGAAGGCTTTAGAAGCCATGAACGCTTGCGTGTGGCGGCTCGTCAGGAACTAGATGGTGCTTTGGTGGCGGTTAAACCTAATGCAAATGATGCGGCATTGTCGGCAAAGATTATCAATAATTCTTTGATGCTTTGCAAAGATGTTCGTATCAGTGGAGCAGTTGCTTTGGATTTGGCTTATGTGGCAGCCGGTAAACTTGATGGTGTTATCGCGCCTTCTTCTATGCTTGCAAGCATTGCCGCAGGGATTTTGCTTGTTAAAGAAGCGGGTGGTCTTGTTTTGGATATGGAACAAGATGATACGCGTACGGAAGATTTGCCGATGGTTTTGAACTCCGGTAATCTGATGGCGGCAAGTTTTAATTTGAGCCAGAAAATTGCTAAAATTTTAAAATAAGTTTAAAAATTTACAAAAATGTACTTGCAATCTATAAAAGTGTAGTGTATAAGAACCGTAAATTTTTTAGTGAAGTTAAATTTTGGAGATAATAATGAAAAAAGGTATTCACCCTGATTATCATGAAATTACTTATGTAATGACAGATGGTACAGAGAAGAAAGTTAAGTCAACTTGGGGCAAAGAAGGCGCTACAATGACACTTGAAATTGATCCAAAGTCTCATCCGGCTTGGACAGGTGTTCAACGTGTTGTCGATTCTGGCGGTCAAGTTGGTAAGTTTAATAACAAATTTGCTAAGTTTGTTGCTAAGAAAGCTGCTAATTAATTTGTTATTGTATACTTTCGACAAGTTAAAGGCCTGTGTTTTACAGGCTTTTCTTTTATTTGAAAAATATAGCGATGGTTGTGGATTTTATTTGGCGATAGATGAACGGTAAAGTTTATGTAGAAAACGCTTAAAATCGCTTGTAATCCTACAAAAAAAGTTTACGCTATATACAAATTTGGGGTTTATTTTTAGATAGAAAGGATGATGATATGACAGCACCTTTAATGCCTAAGGCTACAGCAGTTTGGTTGGTTGAAAATACTACCCTGACATTCCAACAAATTGCAGATTTTTGTGAATTGCATGAATTGGAGATTCAGGCTATTGCTGACGGCGATATTGCTTATAATATTATGGGAGTTAGTCCTATTACAAACGGCCAGTTGACTTTGGAAGAAATTCAACGTTGCGAAGCTGATGAAAAAGCTCGTTTGGTGGCTACTCCGTTGGAGAAAAACGTTAAGGAAAGAAATGCTAAAGCTAAAAAGGTTCTTTCTCCAACTCAACGTGCCGAAAAGCCAAGCGCAATTTTGTGGATTTTGAAAAATTGTCCGGAAGTTATTGATTCGCAGATTTGCAAACTTATCGGTACAACAAAGCCAACTATTGCGTCAATTCGTGAAGGAACTCATAGTAATATGGCAAATTTGCGGCCGATTAACCCAATGGCGGTTGGGCTTTGTTCTGAAAAAGAATTAGAGAAGGCAATGTTGATTTCTCAGCAACAAACAGAGCTTAAAGAAAATAAAAAGAAAACAAAGAAAAAGGTTGCTTCTAAAGGTGTTGGTGCAGCAAAAAAATGCGGGCGCCCGAAAAAGGAAACAACGGAAATAACCACTAAGAAGGAAAAAAAGAAATCTAAAGCTAAATAAGTGTTTGGTTTTGAGTGTTTCAGATTAAAGAGATGTCATAGTTTTGTGGCGTCTCTTTTTGTATATCTTGTTTTTTAGGTGTTGTTGTAGACTTGTAAATAGCGAATTGATGACGAAATTTTTGATTATTAAGTATTTGTATAAGAGAAAATAAAAATTTTATTGGTGCTATAAAAAAAATTAAATATTTTCTTGAAGTTGAATGAAATGGTGTTGGAATAGTACTTTTTGTGTTAACTGGTTTGGTTAATTTGCAAGTTTTGTAGTTATTGGGTTTTCTGTTTACTGAGAATTATCTATTTTAAAATAAAAAACACCTTGAAATCCGAAACGCTTAAAAAAGCAGGAAATCAAGGTGTTAAAATTTTACTTTGAATAATATTCGGATAGTTCCGATATTTTCAAGTAAATTTTTTTCATTGTTTTTTTAAAGTGGTGGGGAGCGTATTTCTCCCACGCATACAGCGCCACATAAGTGACACCGAATGTTAAAATACCACTCTCCAGGGCATAAATACAACCCTGGAAAAAAACAGCCCATTCGTCTGCTCCGGGAGCAGATAATAGATTGTTCATGCAGAATGCACTCATAGCGGCAATTATGCCGATGAATGCTGAAACTTTTGTTTTCATATTATAATGTTTAAGTGATTGTCCTTTAAACTACCGAAGAAAAATGGGTAGGTTAAACTACAGATACTAATCGGGAAAATCACAGTACAAAATAACTATGAAAACAAACTTCCCAATAATAGAAATATCTATAATAAAACATTATTACCATACCACATTTTGAGGGAATCGTCAATTAAAAAATTTAAAGGAAAATAATTATACATACCCAGATGTATAAAAAACTTGCGCTTTAAATTTTTTCAGTATATATAGTATATGTAATTGGGATTGTGTTGTTTGGATGTAAGGGGTATGTGTCATGAAACATTTGATAGAAGTATATCCTTTTGCGTATCACAAAATTTTGGGTGGTCAGCGTAAAATTGATTTGCGCCTTTATCTCAAAAGATTTCATGATATTCATGTGGGTGATACGATTGAGTATGTTAATGCGGAAACGAAAAGTTGTTTGTTGCGGGAAGTTAGGGGAATTGCCCTTTTTAAGGATTTTAAGACGCTCATAGATATGTTGCCGCCGGAGATGATTGGGTATAGCAGTCGTGAGGAAATTCGCTTGCGTGTGGAACGGCAATATTCTAAAGAGGAACAGGAAAAATATGGAGCGTGTGCGTTTTTTTTGGCTGAGCCGGCACAAGCTAAAGCGTCTGTTATGAATTTTTTAGAGCGTAGCGCGTAGTTCTTTTAAATTTGTTTAAATATAAAATGGTGTTATTTATTTAGAGGGGGTGTTTAGCCCTCTTTTTTATTGTTTTTATGGGAAATTTGTCTTTACTTCAAAAGATGCTATTTGTCAAATTGTTTGCGGTAGGCTTTTCTTAATTTGTCGCCGACGTGACCTAAATCTGCGATAATCTCTATTTTGGCATTATTCATAGCGCGGTATAAATCCCAAGCGCCTTTTAGAGGGCAACACATATCTAAACGATTGTGAACGATAGTGGTGGGGATATTTTGTATTTTATCTATGTTTTTTAGGATTTCATTGTCGCTTAAGAAATAACGGTTAGCTGCGTAGTATAAACTAATGCGGGCGGAGGTTATGATATCGTTGGTTATGGCAACTTCTTTAAAACTTGCGTCTAATTTTCCTAATTGATATTCATAATGAACCATGTATTTTATTGCTGTTTGAATAGAACCTAAGTCATCTGAAAAAATTAATTTGGCATAATGAGTATAGGGATTTTCTCCCTCACTTTGATGGCGTATTTCTTCTAATAAATCCGGATAAAATAAACCACTATCGCGTAACATCCATTCCATGTCTTCGCGACGAGCTAAAAATACGGCGTAAAGACAAATTTGTTTAACACATTCGGGATATTTTTCAGCAAATAATAACGCCAGAGTGGACCCCCATGAACCACCGGCGGCGATAACGGGTTCGGTGATATTCAAATATTCCAGTAAACGTTTGGCGTCTTTGACCAATCTTTTAGTGTCGTTTAGAGTTACGATGTCTTCGGCTTTGGATAAACCAGAACCTCGTTGGTCAAACATAATGATTCGTTGAGTTTTTAAATTAAAATAGCGACCGTGCGTTTTTTTACATTGTCCTCCTGGGCCACCATGAAAAAAAAGTACGGGTTTACCTTGGGGATTTCCCATTTGTTGATAATAGATTTCATGCCCTTCATTTTCCGGCAAATATCCTTTGTCAAAAATTTTATTGTTGAAAAATCCGAACATTCTTTTCCCTTTTCTTCCTATTTCTTGTAGTTTTTGTGGTAAATGTTTAATATTTATTTAAATTTGGGGATAAAATATGAAAATCGTGGGTACGGCTATTATTACAGATAGCGATGGAAAAATTTTAATCGGACAACGTCCTGAAGGGAAAGATTTGGCTGGATTGTGGGAGTTTCCCGGTGGAAAACAAGAAAATGGCGAAACTATTGAGCAGTGTATTGTTCGTGAAATTAAAGAAGAACTAGATGTGGATTGTTATGTGGGGGATTTTTTGCTTTCAGTTACAAAAAATTATTCGCATGGAGAGTTTAAACTTATGGTTTATCGTGCAAAAATCTTAAATCCGCAAAATCTTCAGGCTTTAGTTCATCAAAAACTTTTGTGGGTTACACCTGATGAATTGTCTAGTTATCAATTTCCTCCGGCGGACGTTGATATTATTAATTTTTTGCAGCGGTAGTGGGTATATAATATATTATTCTTAAATATTTTTTAGTTCTTTTTGAGTATACTTGATGTATAACATATTATATATTTTGCTCGGAGACGTTAATGTTTGTCTTTAAAAACAAATCAGTATTGTTTGCAGTTTCTTTGTTCTGTTGTGTTTTTTCTTGTTATGACGTAGCTGATGCTTATGTGATTAATGCTGATGAAGTTTATCGTCAGGCTCAGTTGAAAAATTATAGATTTTTTCAACGTTTGGCTCTTTATAAGGGCGCTATTAATATGCAAAATAGTGTAGGAGAGACGGCGTATTGCATTGCTTTACGATATGATGATAAGGCTGCTCAAGAAATTTTGCTGAATTATGGAGCAAAATATAATCATCCCTGTGTGCAAAAAATTAAAGATGAAAAAGGACAATATGCTTATCGTGAGGATCAATTAAATACAAGACGTGCAAGAGGGACATCTTTTTGGGATAATGATACAGGAAATAATTATTTATGGTGGGGACTTGGTGCTCTTGCTGTTGGTGGCGGGGTTGCCGCATTAGCCGGAGGAGGTGGCGGCGGAAGTGGCAACGGTAGCAGCAGTGATAATAGCAGCGGTAGTGGTGAGGGTACTGATTTTCCTGAAAATCCTATTAGGGAACCAACTATTTCAGCAGATGTTTTTAGAACGGCAGAGTATAATAATAGTAATTATCTGGAAGGTATTAAAGCTGCTGATGCTTATAGCTATATGTATACTCAAGATGAAAATGGTAATCTCGTTAGTCATCAGGCTGCTTCAGATGCCCCTCTTGAAAAAGTTAAAGTTGGTGTAATTGATACGGGAGTTTATGCAAATAAAGATTTAGATGGTAAAGTTGTTGGCGGTTATGACCTTAATCCTTATAATGATTTGGGAAATGTTTGGGGGTATCAGCCTCAGAAGGATTTGCAATATTATATTTTTGAAAAGGATGGTAAATATTCATTTATGCGTCGAGTATTTCTGCCGGGTAAAGGGTGGAAGTTATATTATGCTGCCGCAGGAGAAAGTGAGAATAGTAGAGCGGCGCTGACAGAAGCAGAATTACAAGAATGGTTAGAGGTGTTTGGAATATCTAAAGACCAATTTATTGTTATGAATGGCGGAGGAGGGGCTACTCCCGGTACGTCTTTTGCTGATAGTTACGATCCTAATGATCCAAATACATGGGAAGATGTTATTGCTGATTTGAATCATGGTACACATCTGGCGGGGCTTATTGCCGCTAATAAAAATGATGAGGGTAGTCATGGTGTGGCTTTTGAAAATGGAGAAATTGTTGCGGTTAGTTGGGATTTGAATGCTAATTTGTCTGATACTGTTAAAAAAATGGTTGATGAAGATGGCGTTAGAATCTTTAATAATAGTTGGGGTGTTTCAATTCAAAAGTATAATCTAGACGCTTCAGATGCTCAATTATTATTTGCCATTGCTGAAGATGACGTGAAGGCTTATGCTTATGTTGCTAAAAATGACGGTGTTTGGGTGCAGGCTACCGGTAATGATGGAAAGCAAGAGGCATCTATTCATAATGGATTAGGTAATTTAGATTTATCAGATTATGGTTATGATGGTTCTGGTAAATATGAAGTTCCTTATCTGGCCGTAACTGCTCTGGATTATTCGACTAGAGATAGTAATGCAACTTCCGGTTATTTGGCGGATTATGCTAACTGGTGTGGGTCTGCTTCTGGTTATTGTTTGGCCGCTCCGGGGACTGCTGATCTTTCAACGGGAGCAACAGAAGATGGGTTTATGCTTGATTCTGGTACTTCTATGGCGACACCAGTTGTTTCCGGAAGCATTGCTCTTTTGATGGGATATTATCCTTGGCTTTCAGCTCAAAATGTGGCTTATATTTTGCTTGAAACTGCAAATAAAGAAGGGGAATATGCCGATGAAAAGAAATATGGTCAGGGAGCTTTAGACCTTGAGGCTGCAGTGACTACACCAATTGATGGTTTGAGATTGGCTTCGACTTCTTCGTTTGATTCTTTAACTCCGGTTGGTGTTTCTAAGTTATCGTTGTCTTCATCTATGCAGAATAAAATTTTGAAATCTTTGCCGAAAACAGTAACCGCTTTTGATGCTCTTAATCGTCCGTTTGATTATGATACTAAAAACTTGGTTAATGAAACGCACGCATCTAATGCTAATTTTCGTAATGCAGTTTCCAGAATGGCTATGGGAGGTGCTAAAAAGACTATTAAAGATGAAAAAACGGGATTCTCTTTTTCTTCTACTGAAAGTTTGAACAATGGTGGGCAGGCTAATTTGGCTTCTATGGAGGTGGTTAGTGAAACAGATATTGGTGCGACACGTTTCTATTATGCGCAAAATAGTAAGTATGATACCCCTGACAGTGTTTTAACTCCGTCTAATAATCCGTATTTGGCGATGAATGAAGCATATGGTGCCGAAAATACAATGAAACTTAGTGATACTTCTAAGTTTAAATTGGCTTTGCAAACCGGTGAGAATGGTTTGTATGAACGAGATTATGAACAAGATAATCATTCCTTTACAGAACGTTCATATGCTTTTTCCGGTGAATATTCGTTTAATATGACGGATTACTTGGAATTAGCGACTATGGGCGGTATGTTGATGGAAAACGATGCTTTACTCGGTATGAACGGAACAGGTGGTTTTGGGATTAAAGATAGTTCAACCTATTATATGGGAATTAGGGCCGCATTGAATTTAACACCAAATCTTTCTTTGATTGCAGCATATTATCGTGGTTATACGCAAGGTGCAGATACACCAATGTTGGCTATTTCTGATTTGCAGACGGAGAGCTTTATGATTGCCGGAGAATATAAACTTAATGCTAAGGATAAGGTTGGGTTGAGTTTTTCGTCGCCATTATCGGTGGTTAAAGGAAGAGCATCTTTGTTATATGCCGACGGTCGTGATAATAATTCCGATATGGTTTATATGAATAAGCTCACAACCTCTTTAACTCCTGAAGCAAAAGAGTATGATTTGGGATTGTATTATCAGGGGCAACCTAAAGAAGATTTGAGCTTAATGGGTAAAGTTCAGGCTCGCTTTAATGCGGATGGTGAAAAAGGAGTTACGGATTATATAGGGATTGTCGGTATGCAGAGTAATTTCTAATTGGGACTGCATATAACCATAAAAAAACACCGGAGAGAATGAAACTCTCGGGTGTTTTTTATTTTGTAAGAAGTTTTATGCACGTATGATGCGATAAGCTTCTTCTGCGCATTGTGGGCTGCGCCCAAATCGCAGAATTTTGTAGGTCTGTCTTAGTTCTGAAAAAGATTTTTTGTTGAATGTTAGTTCCGGTGATGTTTCAACTATGCAGCCATTGTGCCACAGAACATAGAATGTTCTTTCCTCTGTATTTACCTGCCATGCAATGCTGGTTAGGTGTTTTTCTCTCAATGTTCCTAGCTTTATTTCTACTTGTTTATATAGCTCTCGAAACGCTTTTTCTAGTAGAGGTCGATTTAGGAACATTGGGAGATTATGCTCATCTGCTTTAAATCGTTCATTCTTCCACATCAACTTGTTCTTGCCGTTTGCTTGATGATATACGGCTATTGCCAAACAGGGTATCATTTTTTTGATATTTGTGGCGCAAATGTAATCTTGCCCAGTTAAGCTTAAACGTAGTTGTGTTTGACTATCTACGCTGTGGTATGTGTAACCACTGTTTGAATAAATTGATATGAAAGGGTGGCACAAATCTTCTCCACTTAACTCTTTCATTTCAGATTCAGCACGGTTTGAAAAAACTCTATTTTCTGTGTATTTGCGGCGTGGGGTGCTTGATTCAACACCATAATCTAATACTTCGAAACTTTGATTTCCTAAATTTATACCCATAATTATAATATAAAAAATTAAACATAAGATTATTTTGATGTTCTTGTTTTAGTGCTTTTTTGTCTATCCGTCAAGCTAAAAATGTTTTTATGTGGTAAATTTATGCCAATGTACGCTTTTTACTTGCTTTTTTAAAGAAATCTTATACATTGCGCGGTATAATAAACTTAATCTTTAAATTTAATCTGTATGAGGTATTTGATGCTGACTGCAAAAAATAATGTAGCGTATATTCGTGCCGAAGTGATGCAAAGAGTGGCTAAATCTTTTGTTGAGACTGGTTTGGACGATATTGAAGATGCTTTAAATGAATTGGTTGCTGATAAGAATTTTCGCCGTGATCCAGAGGCTGAAAAGGCTACTATTAAGGGACAAATTTTGGCGGCAATGGGATTTTTGCCGCAAGAAGTTGATGCGAATCGGAGTTTGAAAGAATTTGCTCAAGAAGCTTTGGCTCGTACACAAGCAAATCGTGCCGGTTTATCCGTTATCAAAGGTGCTTGTAATGCTTGTCGCTCTAAAACCTATGAAGTTACTCCGATGTGTCAAGCTTGTGTGGCTCGTCCGTGCGAATTAAATTGTGCGAAAAAGGCTATTACTGTTACTGATAAAGCTTTTATTGATCAGGATAAATGTATTAAATGCGGTTTGTGTGCAACTTATTGTCCTTATGGCGCAATTCATAAATCTGTTGTACCTTGCGAAGAACCTTGTCCGGTTAATGCTATTAAAAAAGATGCAGAGGGACGTGAGGAAATTGATATTGAAAAGTGTATCTCTTGCGGTAAATGTTTACAATCTTGTCCGTTTGGTGCCATCGTTTATAATTCTCAGATGATTGACGTGTTAAACGCTCTTAAAAATCCTGATAAAAAAGTTGTGGCGATGGTTGCTCCTGCTATCTTGGGACAGTTTGGTAATGATTTGGGCAAAGTTATTGCTGCATATAAGGCTTTGGGTTTTGATGATGTTATTGAGGTTGCTTATGGTGCAGATTTTACATCTAAAAATGAATCTGCAGAATTTGTAGAACGTATGGAAGAAGGAGCTTCATTTATGACGACATCCTGCTGTCCGGCTTATGTTAAAACTGCTAAAGTTCATGTTCCGGAAATTGTTCCATTTGTTTCTAATACCGGAAGCCCAATGTATTATGCCGCAGAAGTTTTGAAAAAGCGTTATCCTGATGCTGTTTCTGTATTTGTTGGACCGTGTTTGGCTAAACGTATTGAAGCCGAAAATAATCCTAATGTTGATTATGTTTTGGTGTTTGCTGATGTGCAGGCTATGTTTGACGCAAAAGGAATTGATATTAATTCTTTGGATGCGGCGGCTTTTGCTGATGAGGCTTCTCTGCAATCTCGTCGTTATGCTATTTCCGGCGGTGTCGCTGCGGCAGTTGAAAACTTAATTGACGGACGTGCAGACTATCGCCCAATGAAAATTAACGGTTTGACTAAAGATGAAGTTAAAAACTTAAAACGTTATGCAGCTAAAGGCTTGGATAATGGTTGCAATATGCTTGAAGTTATGTGCTGCGAAGGTGGCTGTATAGCAGGTCCAGGATGTCTGTCTATGCCGAAAAAAGCTGCGGTTGTTTTGGAAAAATATGCAGCCGAAGGTAAAAATCAAAAGGATTGTGAAATTCATTAATTCTTTAGTTAATTCTGTGCTTAAAGGGCGTTTTATGCGCCCTTTTTGTTTTGAGAAATTTTTAGGGCTTTTTTCTTTACTTTAAATTTTGTTTTTGATAGTCTAAATATGCATCGGGAGGGAATAAACTATGTATTAAGGATAGAAACCGATGTATGATAAATTTAGAGTTATTTGTTGTGAGAATCCAAATAAATATCCGGGAAAATTGTTTATTGATATTTATCCTGCAGATCATATTACTCATGAACTTCTTTATCAAATGCGCTTGAAACTTACACCAGATGTTTATGATATTACAGGCGGTGTTTATCTAGACGATTTAGGGGGAGGAAATGTTAGGCTTCAGTATATTAAGCACTATGATAAAAGGATCCAAAAACAGCAAGCTTTAATTAGGGAAAGAGTTGACGCTCAAATTATTAAATTGTTTAAGGATATGAAAGATAGGGGTGTTGATAAAACTATCAGTGCTTCACTGACGGAAGTTTATGAGGTTTTTCGTGCGGATGAAGTTTATCCCAAGAGTGCTAAAGATGAAAAAATATTAAATGCACAAAGACAATATGCTAAACGTCAAAAAATTATGGCGCAACGACAGCAGTTTTATGCACAACAGAAACATGCTTCAGCTCCTCATATAGCTTTAATGATTAATCAACTTGAACGCTCTGGTGACTAGAATATTCGGTCGGATTGATGATTGATTGAGGCGTTGGTTTTATTAGCTGTTTAATTTGTTTATACAGCTTATTTGAACTCCAGTCAGCTTCACCTTGAATGGTTGCTACTTTTTTGCCTTGTTTATTCATAATGACAGTGTAAGGTGTTGAGCCAATTCCTAAACTTAGAGATAATTTATTTTCTGTATCATTGAAGAATGGAATGGTCGGTGCGCCGTATTTGGTTAAAAATTTACGTTCATCCTTGGTGTTGCTCCATTCAGATGCTGGAGAAATCAGCATAACTTTGATGTTGTCTTGAAGGGCTTGAGGGTAGAATTTTTCTAATCTTTTCATTTCGCGTAAGCAAGGAAAACAACTTTGTGACCAGAATATTAATATAGTTAATTCTGCATTAGAATCTAACAGGCGAATACTATCTTTGCTTTCTGAAATTAATGATACGTCTGGCATGTTTACAGGATATTCTAAAACGTATAAGCCTTTTGGACCATTGTAAGCTTTCGCGTTAAAAGCGATAAATAAACAACATAGTATTGTATAGAATAGGGTTTTCATGGGGCTTTTTCCTGTTAATTACTTTAATTCAACTTTGTACTTTAGACGCTTTTCATATAAACTGATTTTAGGTTTATTCAATGTGTAGGTTAAAAAATGAAATATTTAGTTAAATTTTTAATGATTTTTTCAGTATTTTTTTCCATCTTTTATGTAAGTGCCTGCGGGAGAATTTCTGCAAATCAACCAATTAAAGGAAGCGGATATCCGCATTCTTATCCGAGACATTATTAGTCTTTGCTTTTTGAGGGAGTGTTATGACAAATAAAGATGATTTTTCTGATGTTATGATTCCATATGTGGAATTTGCTGAGAACGCTAACGAAAGAACACCTTGTATTTTGGTGTTGGATTGTTCTGGATCTATGCGTGGCGAACCGATTAAACAACTTAATTCTGGTTTGCAGGCTTTGGAAAAAGAGCTGAAAGAAGATATTGATGCTAGTTCTCGTGTGCAGCTTTTGGTTATTAAGGCATATGGTAAAGATGACGCTGAAATTTCTGCAGATTGGGTTGATGCAATGAATTTTACGGCTCCGGTTATGGATGCTTCAGGGCTATCTCCTATTGGGAAAGCTATGGAATTGGCTTTGCATAAAATTGAAGAACAAAAATGTTTGTATGACAGTTGTGGTATTACATCTAAACGTCCTTGGATCTTTCTGATTAGCGATGGCGAACCGACTGATTATGGTTGGGAAGCTGCTGCGGCAAAATGTCGTGAAGCACAACAAAATAAAAAAGTAGTTATTCATGCGGTGGGTACGCAAGGTGCTAATTTGGAGAAACTCGCTAAGTTCTCTTTGATGCCTCCGAAACGTTTGAGCGGATTGAAATTTACAGAGTTCTTCCTCTGGCTTTCTCGCAGCGTATCTTGTGTGTCTAGAGCGGCGCCGAATATGCCTGATATTTTAGATGATATTGAGGCTTGGCATGAAGAAAACGCCTAGGTCAATTCGGGTTATTGCAACCAAAATTACGGGCGGATTGCATCTGGCTAAACAAAAGCCTTGTCAGGATTTTTATCAATATGCCTGTTCCGGTAATAAACTTGTGGCGGTTGTTTCTGATGGCGCAGGCTCCGCTGTTTATGGGAAAATTGGGGCGAAAATTATTTGTGAAACGTTGGTTAACGTGCTGATAAATACGCCGCTTAAGAATACGAAAGAGGCTGTTGTTAAAGCAATAAATATGGCACGTGCAAGGTTGGTTATTCATAGGCTTAATAAATCTAAATCTGAACGGGAAATTCTTAATTTTTCGGCGACAGTTGTGGGAGTTGTGTATCATAAAAATCGAGGTATCTTTTTTCATATAGGAGATGGTGCAGGAATCGCTGTTCATAATGTTAAAAGTGATAAAATCGTCAATGATGAAAATATGGTTTCTTCTTGTCAAAAAGTAAAATATACTCTTTCTCGACCGGCTAATGGTTCTTTTTCTTGTGAAACTTATTTTTATACAATGAAAAATTGGACGGATTGTCTTCGCTTTACGCCGATTGAAAAGGCCGAGGCTCTTTTTTTGATGACAGATGGTGTGACAAATTTTGCTCTTTCTGATGATATGTGCGAGCTTAAAAATGGCTTTATTGAACCGATAAATCAGTATCTCAAAAATGAGCAGAATAAAACAAGAGCGTTGAAAGCTCTAAATAATACTCTTGATACAAAACAAGCACGTAAACTTAATTCAGATGATAAAAATTTTTTGTGGGTGGGATTATGAATACTGAAACGAGTGCTTTATTAAATCAGCCAACATTTGTGTCAGAATTGCAATTTAATGCGATTTTTGCGGATAGAAGTTTTAAACGTATTACATTAGGTAAATTGCTGAATAAAGGTGGTGCAGCTGGTAAAATTTATGAAATTGTTGGACAGCCGGATAAAGTTGCTAAAATTTTTCATGAACGACAAAAAAGTAATACGAATCGCTTAAAATTGGAAGCGATGGTTATCAATAATCCGAATATCCCAAGTGTGACAGCAGGAGGGGTAGAATATGTGCAAATAGCATGGCCGGAAGCGGTTTTGGAAGATGATGAAGGATATTGTGTTGGTTATATGATGCCGTTTATTGATACTTCGGCTGCGGTTTCTTTAGACCATTTGATGCAAGGTGCTGTACGTGCTAAATTGGGGTTGAGTGATAAGTATGAATATCGTGTTATGGCTGCTTATAATGTTGCTCTTATGGTGGCGTCGTTGCATAAGTATGGGCACTATATTATTGATTTGAAGCCAGCGAATGTTTCTATCTATAAAAAAACAATGACTGTTGCTATGTTTGACTGTGATGGCTTTTCTATTCAGGGTGAACAGGCTCGCTTTCCGGCAGAATTTGTGAGTGAAGAGTATATCTATCCGGAAGGTATGACACAGTCTTGTGATGAAATGGGGGAAGAGCAAGATAAGTTTGCTTTGGCGGTTATTATCTTTAAACTGCTTAACAATGGTATTCATCCGTTTTCTGGTGTGGTTAAGAAAAATGCCGATAGCGCATTGTCTATTCAGGAGCGTATTGAGCAATATCATTATGCTTACGGTATGTGGGGTGATGCTTATCAAGCGCCACATCCTTACAGTATTCATGAATTTTTGCCACAGAGTACTTTGAAACTTTTTGACCGTGCTTTTGTGAAAGGACAGAAAAGACCAACGGCAGTTGAATGGCAGGTAGAATTAGACTATTTGCTTAGAAATTTAAAGCATTGTAAAAAGAATCCGAATCATGCGTATTTTACAAATAAAGGTTGTGGGTTATGTGTGGCGGAAGATCGCTTAAAAGCTAATCTTAAGACTATTCAAGAAAAAAAAGCCGAACCTCGTAAAATTCGTGGTTTTGAGATAAAGAAATTGTCTCGTGAAAGTATGGAACATGATAAATGGGTGCGTATGCAGAGTGAAAAAAGAGCGATGCGTATGGCTTATTTTTTGGTGATGTTATATAGTCTGCTAATGACATCGTTGCCGAGAATCGCGTTGGAGTATAAGACGACTTTAGATGAATTGGGGATATCTTTGCAATTAGTTTGGTGTATCATCGGATTTAATATGTTACATTGGGTGGTAAAAAAAGGACGTAAATTCTTAGTTAGATTTGTTGGAGGGACAATGGTAAATGCTTTAATTACATATACTTATTGTTGTGTTGTAACGGCTTTAATTGTCGGAAATGAAATTGATTGGGCTAAGTTGTTTAAGGCTTTTTAGTCTATAGTTTCTTAAATGATACTAACAACCTATGAAGTGCCTACTTTTCATTTTAAAAATTGTTGTTATAAATTAAGTATTGGTAATTTGATAATTTAAGGAAAAATTTGTGATAAATTTAAAGAATATTGTTATCTCGGGTAAAGAAGTTTGCCCTATTATTGAAGGTGGTAAAGGTATTAACGGAACTGATGGGCGCAGTAGCGGTGCTTTTGCGAAAGAGGGTTGCGTAGGTACTATTTCTTTAGTCAGCGCAGATTACTATGATGAAAATGGTAAGCCTGTTTTGGAACGTTCTCATCGCTTGAAACGTTTGAAACGTCATGAAGATTTAATTGCCGGTGCTATTAAAGGCGGTATTGCTCAGGCTCAAATTGCTCATGAAATTGCCGGAAATAACGGACGTATCCATGTTAATGAATTATGGGAATTGGCTGATTCCGAGACCGTGATTACTGAAGTCCTGAAAGGGGCAAAAGGTTTAATTCATGGTGTGACTTGTGGAGCAGGGCTTCCTTATAAATTAGGGGAAATTGCATCGGCTAATGGTGTTTACTATTATCCGATTGTTTCTTCTGCAAGGGCTTTTCAGATTTTGTGGAAGCGTGCTTATGTAAATTATAGCGAATTTTTAGGTGGTGTTGTTTATGAGGATCCTTGGCTTGCAGGTGGTCATAATGGTCTTTCTAATGCTGAGAATCCTGAGGAACCTCAAAATCCGTATAATCGTATTAAAGAGTTGCGTGCAACTCTTAATAAATTAGGTCTGTGCGAAACACCGATTATTATTGCCGGTGGCGTTTGGTCGCTTAGTGATTGGGTAGATTATTTGGATAATCCGGAAATTGGTAAAGTTGCTTTTCAATTTGGTACACGACCGATGATTACTACAGAAAGTCCGATTAGTGATGCTTGGAAACAAGTTATGCTTAAGACAAAACCAGGTGATGTTGTTTTGCAACGTTTTAGCCCGACAGGTTTCTATTCTTCAGCAATTAAGAATAAATTTTTATCACGCTTGATTGAACGTAAAGAAGGTGAAATTGCTTATAAACTTGAAGCTGATGAGGAATTTGATACCCCTTTGTCTTTGAGCAATGTTAAAGAAATATTCATTAAATCAGCTGATTTAGCTAAAGCAGATAATCAAATCAAGGCTGGATTTACAGTTATTCAGGAAACACCAGATTCAACGGTTGTCTTTTTGACACCGCAAGAATGGGCTACGATGAAAGATGATAGGGCGAAATGTTTGGGTTGTTTGTCTCAATGCCAATTTTCTGCATGGTCTGGAGCAAATGGTACAACAGGAAAAATGTGCGATCCTCGTACATATTGTATTCATAAGACATTGTTTGATATTAGCCATAATGGTAAAACAGATGATAATTTGTTGTTTGCAGGACATCAGGTTTATCGTTTTGGACAAGATCCGCTTTATGCTAATGGGCATATTCCGACGACGCATGAGCTGATTGAAGCTATTAAAGCTGGACGTTAAATTAGATATGAAATATTAAATGTTGAGGAGCATTTGCTCCTCTTTTTTTTTGAGCTTTGGGAAAAATTTGGGAAATTGATGATATATCAATGATTGAAGATTGTTTATATTGTAGAGATGAACAAAATTGTTTGGGGAATCAAACGGTGGCAGATATTGAAAGTTTATGTCCTACTTGTGGTGCGGAACAAGAGGGATGTAGTGTGATTATTTTAATTTAGTTTATGAAAAAAAACAGCAACGTGACTCGTTGCTGTTTTTTTTACTAAAGAAATTTAACAGCGGCGAATCCGCCAATTAATAAAAGTAAAAAGAGCACTGAAAGCAAATTCAAATTCTTTTCAATAAATACTTTCATCGGATCACCGAAGCGTTTTAATAGCCATGCAATTAAGTAAAATCTCATACCTCTAGCTATGATTGAAGCTACGGTAAATACAACTAAATCCAAATGGACAACACCACTTGCTATTGTAATGATTTTATATGGGAACGGAGTGATACCTGCTCCAAAAACTATCCATGCGCCATATTCGTGATAATAATTTTCAAATTTTGCAAATTGAGTCATATAGCCGTAGAATTCTAATAATGGACGTGCAATTAATTCAAAACCATATACACCAATGAAATAACCAAAATACCCCCCTAAAACACTTGCAATAGTTGCTGTCCCGGCTATTTTGTATGCATCTTTTGGGGTTGCTAAGACCATTGGAATAATCATAATATCCGGAGGAATCGGAAAAAAAGAGCTTTCTATAAAAGAAATGATAAACAGCCAAGTTAAAGCATTTTGTTTGGCTGCTAAATTTAATGTGTGGTCATATATGGAACGTGTTAAGTCTTTAAAAGCCATAGTTTTTTATCCATTAAAAAATTGTGTTACGGCTTTATTCTTAATTTAAAAATTGTTCTACTTCTTTAATATTTTGAGTGTTGTCCACATAAAATATTTTTGGGAATGAGAAAAGTTTGGGAGATTGGTGTAATGTGGGTAGAAAATTAACACAAATTATCATTGGAGTGTTTTTTAATATGTATTGGTGTGCAGCGTTTATGGTATGAACTTCAAACATGGTGTACTTGCTCTGAAATACCGATTTACTAAAATCTGAACGTTCGTATGGTTTTAAGTTTATGTATAAAATGTGATGTTTTTTATTTCCTACGCAGTATGTTTCTAATATGCTTTCCAGATATTTTTGTGCTTCGTTATGAGTTAAATAATGACTGATATTCGGATCGTAAATTAGGGATTTAGGGGCTTCGCTTACAACAATTGCAGGTATGCTGGAATGTTCAAATTTTCTTTCTAGAGAGAGTATATATTCGGTGGGAGTGTTATTTGCAAAATCAAAAAGCATAATGTTGGGGATGATTTCTTTATTATATAGAGTAAATTTGTGCAAGTTGTCTGTGTCTAGTAAAAAATAGCCTATTTTTTCTAATTCTTGATGATATATGATTTTGTTGGTGTTATCGTTATTATATAAAAAGATATTGCCTAAGTTCCGCATTTATTTTCTCCTCGTTAGGGTTGTGTTTTTTTTATATAATGCGGTTGAGGAGCTTTTTTAAGAGTGGTTTTGCTTTAAATATGCTTCATACGTATTTTCTAATAGCATAGCAATTGTCATTGGACCAACACCTCCTGGGACAGGTGTTATATAAGAAGCTTTTTCACTTGCTTCTGCAAATTTGACATCACCTTTTATGCCGTTTGGAGTACGGTTAATGCCAACATCTATAACGATGGCTTCTGGTTTGATATAGTCTTTTGTGATGAATTCTGATTTTCCTACGGAAACGACTAATATATCCGCTTTTTTGCAAATTTCTGCAAGATTTTGTGTTTTAGAATGAGCAATCGTTACAGTACAGTTTTCATTAAGAAGTAAATGCGATATTGGTAGACCAACAATTTGAGAACGACCAACAATAACTGCATTTAATCCACTTAAGTTATGTTTGATGTTATGTATTAGGCGTAAAATCCCTTTTGGGGTGCAAGGGATGAACGCAGATGGTTGTTTTTGTATTATTAAACCTGTATTGAGCGGATGAAAACCATCGATATCTTTTTCTGGTTTAATTTTTGTCAGAATTTCTTGAGGATTGAGATGTTTGGGGAGAGGAAGTTGAACTAAAATTCCATTTACACTGTGGTTGTTGTTTAATTCATCAATTAGATTTATCAATTCTTCTGCAGAGCTATCTGGAGTTAAACGGTAAGTGTCAACTTTTATACCGACTTCTTGGCAAGCTTTTTCTTTTGATCGGACATATATCTCACTTGCAGGATCATTGCCTACAATGATAACAGCTAATTCAGGGGTTATACATTGAGTAGATATTTTTTGTTTTAATTCTTGGCGAATTTGTTGAGCAATTTGTTTGCCGTCTAATATTTGAGCTGTCATAAGGAGTGTCCTAGTGTTGCGAGCGTTGTTTCCAATGTAAGTGAAACTTCTGTATCTATTTTTAGCTTTTTATAACGATCAATCTCTCCGCTTATAATTGTAAAACTACTTTTGTTTAGATGTAATAGTTTACTTAGAAATACAATCAGTTCTTGGTTCGCTTTGCCTTTTTCTGGAATGGCTCTTAGATTTATTTTTAAAAACTCTTTTTGATTGTTATCTGTAAAAATTCCTGTTATTGCATTTTTAGAAGAGTTCGGAGTTATCCGAACTCTTATTATATATCCTGAAGATGTCTTTTCATAATACATTTTTATTTATGAATTGCTTACAGGAGCTAATACAAGGCGGGTTTTTTCTAATATATGTAATACGAATAGGAGAGCCAGAAGCAAAACGTATGGTGTTATGTCAAAACCTGATACTGGTTTGATTTTTTCCCGTAATTTTGCATAAACAGGTTCAGTAATTTGATGCAAGAATGTTAAAAATTTTTTAAAAGTGGCGCCGCCTTGACCAATCATCTTAAAGTGCATGCACCAGTATAATGTTATGTTAACGACTGCCAGAATGAAGTATAGTTCTAATACACATTCTATGCACCATAATATGGTTTCAAGCATGATTTCCATATGTTTGTCTCCTTTAATATATAATTTATCTTCCTTCTTGTTCTTGAACGTTGTTTAGAAATTGTTTTATTTCTAATTTTTGTTCTATTGCTTCAGTTTTGCTTGTTAGGTTTTCTTGCTGTTGCTGATGTTGATTTTCTATCGAAGTTTCTTCTAATCTGCGCATCATTTCTAGAATGACCTGACGCAAATAATTTATGTATGAATAATCTTCTTCCAAATCTTCATCGCTATTATGATTAATATTTAAATTTAATATCAGGTTAAAATTTGGAATATAATTTTCTTTTTGTGCAAGTAAGTTTGTGCAATAGTTGTAATATTCTTGTATTTTTGTTCTGTCTTCCATTTTTTTACTGTTTATCATTGTAGATGTATTTCTGACTATACTACGCATCTCTCTTAGACGGGCGAGCTTAAATTTTAGGGTGTTCATTTTGGTTTTGTTAGCGGCTTTCCCTGCACTTTCATATAAAGCTAGGCAGAGCAGAATTTCGGCTTCTCTGTCGTAACTCATATTGAGAAATTCTTGGCGTTCATTAACGTCTTCATGAGTTATTTCACCATCGTTTGTGTGACGGAGAATGTCTGCTGTAGCTGAAATCCAACGATAATATTCATTCATGGAAGATGTTTCACAGTTGTTTCTTTCTATTAAATCTGCTATTTCAGCATCTAATGAATACGGAATGAAATCCTTATTAGCTTTATCACGTTCGATGAAATCTGCTAAATTTTCACGTAATGGTTTTATAGGTTTCGGATTATTGTTTACTTTTGAAACATAATTTTCCGGAGCAAATACAACTTCTCGGCACAAGGTGTTGACCTCTTGTTTTTCCATATCCGGATATTGTTTTTTTAGGTATTTTTGGATAATAAAATAGTAGTTTGTTTCTTTATTTGAAGTTTCTTGTGTGGGGGTAGGGGACTGAGATGGCATTGCTATTCTCCTTTGTGGTTTATTTCTTCAAAAATTAATGCTTCTTGTTCTAGCCAAATAATATGATCAATAATCCAAGAACTTATTTCGCCAATTTTTTGTGCCTCTATTTGCAGAGCATCTCCGATGGAACAGATGAAATGTCCTTCCGAATCGGAGAAGTTATTATCTGTATATGCAATAATCAGCATATCTTTGATGAGCTCTAAACTTAAACGACGTTTAGTTATTATATTTATCTTATTTATACAGAGTTCGGGCGTATATGTGAAAAATTGCGGTTCAAGTTCTAAATGCATATTTTGGGATAACGTTTCAATAAAGCGCATCTCTTCTGGTCTTATTTTTCCGTCTATCTGAGCGAGAGTGCATAGGGTAGATAAGAATATTTCTTTTTCTTCTTGACTCGCTTGTTGGAGATATTGATTGTTTTGTTTGTATTCTGACATTTCTTTCTACTCCTTTATCTTTATATTGCCAGAAAAACTCTTTTCTTGCAACATAAAAAACATTTATTGGTAAAATCAGTATGGAGAGTGCAAATTTTGTTTGAAAAAATTAAAGTTTATTGGTATACTAATTGCCAATGATAATTGGCTTTAGGATTATGTGTTAAAAATATGGCGAAGAAATATTTTATTAAAACTTTTGGATGCCAGATGAACGTCTATGATTCTAATCGTATGGCGGTCATGCTGGAAGAAATGGGCTTGAAAAAAACACAGAACCAACGTGACGCAGATGTTGTTATCTTTAATACTTGTCATATTCGTGAAAAGGCGGCTGAAAAAGTCTTTTCTGATTTGGGCAGAGCGTATCTGATTAAACAAGAAAGAAAAGCAGACGGTAAAGATACTATTATCGGTGTGACCGGATGTGTGGTGCAAGCTGAAGATAAAGAAATTTTGAAACGTGCTCCGTATGTCGATTTTGCTCTGGGACCTTTGAGATATTTTCGCTTGAAAGAGGTTGTTGAGGAAATCTTTAATGAGAGAGAAAAACAACTTTTGGATACGGATTTTTCTGCTGTTTCTAAATTCGATTTCTTGCCGGAAAATAAATCAGAAAGTGGTTGTTCTTATTTGGCTATTCAGGAAGGGTGTAATAATTTTTGCACCTATTGCGTTGTGCCGTATACTCGCGGTGTAGAAGTTTCTCGTCCAGTTGAGGATGTTTTGCGTGAGGCTAGACGTTTGGTGCAAACAGGTAGCTTGGAACTCAATCTTTTAGGGCAAAATGTTAATTCATATCATGGAGAAGATGTTTTAGGCCGAGAGCGCAATTTGGCTTATTTGTTGAATAAAATTGCAGAAATTGATGGCTTGCAACGTATCCGTTATACAACGTCTTATCCGGCAGATGTGGATGATGATTTAATTCGTTGTCATAAAGAAATATCTAAACTTATGCCGTATTTGCATTTGCCTATACAATCCGGTTCTGATGCTATCTTAAAGAAAATGAACAGGCGACACACTCGTGATGATTATTTGCGCGTGGTGGATAAATTAAAGGATGCGAATCCGAATATTGGAATGTCTTCTGATTTTATTGTCGGTTTTCCGGGGGAAACTGATGAGGATTTTCAATTGACTTTGGATGTTGTTAATCAGGTTAAATATATTCAGGCTTTTTCTTTTAAATACAGTCGTCGTCCGGGAACACCTGCTGCGGTTATGGATGGGCAAATTGAAGAAAAAGTTAAAAAGGAAAGATTACAAATTTTACAGGATTTACTGTTTTCTTATCAAACGAAATTTAATAAGGACAGTGTTGGAAAAGTTATGCCTGTTTTATTTGAAAATAAAGGCAGACATAAAGGACAGTTGGTCGGTCGTACGCCTTATATGCAAAATTTGCACGCGGAGGCTGATGGCTCGTTACTTAATAAAATTGTTGACGTTCGGGTTACGGACGCTTCAACCAACTCATTAAGCGGGGAGGTACTTTAAGATGGCTGAACTAAGTTTTGAACTTTTTAATAATCAATTGCTTAAGGTTGTTGTCGGCGTTAATGATGAAAACATTCGTCTTATTGAGCGAATGCTTAATGTCGAAATCTTAAGTTTTGGTAATCAGATTACTATTAAAGGGGCGGCAAATGATGCCGATAATGCTAAAACCGCTATTGATATTTTGTATGAAAAAGCCAGTAAAGGACATGTTATTGGTGAGCAAGAAGTAAAAGCTGCCGTACGTATTTGCGGTGGTGCTGAAACCCATGATGAAAAACAATCTTTAAGCGAGATTGTTTTGAAAACGAAAAAACGCTATATCTATCCACGTTCGGCAACCCAGGCTAAGTATATTACCGAAATGATGAAAAATGAATTAGTCTTCGGTTTGGGACCTGCCGGTACAGGTAAAACGTATTTGGCTGTGGCTTTGGCTGTGTCTATGATGATTGAAGGTGCCGTTGATAAAATTATTTTGTCTCGTCCGGCGGTGGAAGCTGGTGAAAATTTGGGTTTCTTGCCGGGGGATTTGAAGGAGAAAGTTGATCCATATTTACGTCCGCTTTATGATGCTCTTTATGAGATGTTGCCTGCAGAACAAGTTGATAAGAAATTAGCTTTAGGCGAAATTGAAATCGCACCTTTGGCGTTTATGCGTGGTCGTACACATTCTAATGCGTTTGTTATTCTTGATGAAGCGCAAAATACAACACCGATGCAGATGAAGATGTTTTTGACACGTTTAGGTGAAAACTCTCGAATGGTGGTTAATGGCGACCTTAGTCAGGTAGACTTGCCTCGTGGGGTGGTTTCCGGCTTGCGTGATGCTCTTGAAACGTTGAGGGGGGTTAGCAATATCAGTTCGGTAAGCTTCTCGGCTAACGATGTGGTTCGTCATGGCTTGGTTGCTAAAATCGTTAAGGCGTATGAAGAAAAAAATAAAAGGGAACATGATGAAGAGTAATATTGTTCTGAACGTGGCGGTTGATAATCCGTTATGGACGGAGACCGTTGATTTTGATGCTGTTAAAGTTGCTGAAGAAATTAAAGATTTGGCTTTTAACTATGTTAGCGAAGTGGCTGATATTGATTTCTTGGAGCTTGCCAAAACATTTGATGTTAATGTGTCGCTTAGTGATGATGAGGAAGTTCATCGCTTAAATAAAGAATTCCGAGGAATGGATAAACCAACTAACGTGCTTTCTTTTGCTAATGTGGATGATGATGAATTTTGGGATATGTTGGATAAGTCTGAGCGTATGGATTTAGGCGACATAATTCTTGCATTTGAGACTTTACAACGTGAAGCGACGGAAAAGCAAATTACGGTTTATGCTCATTATTGCCATTTGTTGGTACACGGCTTTTTGCATATTCTCGGTTTTGATCATCAAACAGACGAGGAAGCTGATGAAATGGAAGGGCTGGAGGTTGAAATCTTAGAACAGTTCTCTATTGATAATCCGTATGCTGATGATGCGGATGAATAGTTTATGTTTAGTCAGGGGGTAAGCAATATATCTGTGAAACAGATGTTGTGGCGCGGAAAGTTTGCGGAAGGAAGTTTTGCTTTTTTGAGCGGCGGTGTGGCTGCATTTATCTTTCCGCCTTTTGTTTCAAGCGTTTTCGGTTATGTGGCGCTGATTTTCTTTTTGGCGATGTTGTTTGAACCGAATCGGAGTAAGAAAAGTCTGTTTTGGTTGGCGTATGCATTTGGCTTTTCTTTTTATGGGGTTAGCTTTGCTTGGATATGTAATGCTTTGTTGATTGATGACCAGAAGTTTTTGACTTTTGTTCCAGGTGTGTTTTTTGCCATAGGTGCGTTTTTTGCTTTGTTTTGGGCTTTGCCTGCGCTTGCCTTATCTTGGGGACGCTCCATATATGCCAGAGTGCTCTTTTTTTGTAGCGCTTTTGTGATTTTTGAGTGGATTAGAAGTTTTATTTTTACCGGGTTTCCTTGGAATTTATTGGGAACGGCGTTAAGTTTTGATGTCCATCTTATTCAAGGGGCAGCTTATTTTGGTACTTATGGTTTATCGCTATTGCTATTATTGATGCTTTCGGGTGCGGCGATTGTCGTCTCTGAACTCTTTTCTTGTCGGTTTGATGTAAAAGCGTTGGCTTTTATTTGCGTACCGATGTTGATATTGGGTGTTTTGGCGTTAACTTACCGGCCTTTGCAAAAAGGGGATTTTGTTGTTCGGTTGGTTCAACCGAGTATTCCTCAAACATTTAAGTGGGATAAGCAATTAATGGAAGATAATTTTCATCAATATATCAATTTAAGTAAAAGTCAGCCACTTGATAATGTTCGTTTTGTGGTGTGGGGAGAAACGGCAAGTCCTTTCTATTTGGATAGAGATGAACAACATTTGCAAGAGGTAACTTCGGCTATTCCTGAAAATGGTTTTTTGATTACTGGATTATTGCGTACCGGAATGGAAAATGGTTCTTTTGTACCGTTTAATTCTATGTTTGTTATTGATAAACAGGGAAATATTCGTGACTATTATGATAAATCTCACTTGGTGCCGTTTGGTGAGTATTTGCCTTTGCGTGATTATTTGCCGAGTTTTATGGAACCAGTGGCTAATGTCGTTGGTGATTTAGGACGTGGTGAAAAGTTTAAAAACCTTCAGGTGGCAGAGTTGCCTTTGATGGGGGGCGCTATTTGTTATGAAGTTATTTTTCCTAAAGGTGTAATTAATCCGTATCATAAGCCGGAGATGTTAATTGTATTGGCTAATGATGGGTGGTACGGAATTAGTGCCGGACCATATCAGCATTTGGCAGCGGCTCAGATGCGGGCAGTGGAAGAAGGGGTTACGGTTATTCGTAGCGCTAATACCGGTATTAGTGCTGTTGTATCTCCTTATGGCGATGTATATGGGTGGATTGCATTAAATGAAGTTGGTGTTTCTGATGTCAAATTACCTAAACAGCTAGCTCGTACAACGCTATATAATCGCTTTGGAAATTTGCTATCATTGGGTTTAGTGTTGTTATGTATAGTTCTTGGATTTTTTGTTGCTCATCGTTCTTTGAAAAATTAAAACCTATGATAGAAAAATCTTTTAAATTAAATGGATAGCTGTGTGAAAATGTTATTGCAACTTATAAAGTAGTAGTGTATGAAATTATTATTAATGATGTTTTAATGCGGGAGAAAAATTATGTCGCGCGGACGTAAAAAAAATTCTAATAATTTAGGTGATGATATGGGCAATGATTCTATAAATGATACAAGTATTGGCCCTATCGATGTTCATGTCGGAGCGCGTATTTGTGCTCGTCGTAAATTATTGCAGCTTAGTCAGAAGCAAATGGCTGAAAAACTTGGTATTACTTTTCAACAGGTTCAAAAGTATGAAAAGGGTGTTAATCGTATTGGGGCTGGTAGACTTTATACGATTGCGGTTATTTTAGGTGTGGATATTGATTATTTTTATAGCGGACTCACTCCAGAGCAAACTAATCAAGGAGCTGAATATCAAAATTGTGCTAATCTGAGATTTTTGCAAGAAGATGATGGCGAGTTTAAATCTGACCCAATGATGAGTGCGGAAGCTGTTATGTTGTTGAAAGCTTTTTATTCCCTACCGCCTAAGGCAAGGCATGCTTTGTTGATGATGTTGACAAGTCTTAAGGATAGAGAGGATGTAGACGGTGATGCTCAATCTTAATCAAATTCCAAGTACGCCGAAATTTTTTGGACGAAGAAAGGGAAGAGTTGTTCGTAAGGCTAAGCAATTCTTGTTGGAGAATATGTTGCCACAAATTCGAGTTACACCGGAGACTAATTTTGATGCTGAAAGTTTGTTTGGCTCTCCTAAGCAAGAAGTTTGTTTAGAAATTGGATTTGGCGATGGACAGCATTTATTTGGTCAGGCTTTGAAGAATCCTAAAAACGGTTATCTTGGTGTTGAGGTTTTTCAAAATGGTGTTGCTAATTTGTTAACTCTTATTAGCGGGATTAAAGAAGGGGATAATTTACCTGATAAAGTGGATGTTTGTGAATATAATGTCCAAAATATAAGAGTATTTGATGATGATGTGCGTCTACTTTTTAAAGCCATTCCAGATGCTTTTTTCGATAAGGTATATTTGCTGTTTCCAGATCCTTGGCCTAAAAATAAACATGCGAGCAGACGTTTTGTAAATTCAGAAAATTTAAAGGAAATTAAACGGATTTTGAAATCAGGTGGAATCTTTAGGATTGCGACGGATCATCCTGTTTATAAAAAGCATGTTTTGCGGACTATGCATCAGAATTCAGATTTTTTATGGACGGCAAAATGTGGCGATGATTGGCGAAAAGAGCCCTCTGATTGGGTTAAAACAAAGTATCAACAAAAGGCTATTCGGGAAGGGCGTCGTCCTGTCTTTTTTGATTACAGAAAAGTGTAGTGATGGTATTAAAAAGGTTCGGAAATTATCCGAACCTTTGGGTTTTGTTTGGTTAATTAGTTTCTGCTTCGTATAAAGTCTGCTGCAGCTAATAATAGAGTTTTTCCTTTTTGTATGAAGTTATTTTGTGTTGTATCTTGTTTTGTTTGTTGAGTTATATTGGGCTGTTTTGTTTTGCTTTGTTTGTGTTGAGCAATTCGGGCTTTACTTTCAGCCATCTCAATGGCTTTTTCATAGTTCTTAATAAGATTTTTAGCCCCAGATAATTCTAATTCTTTATATTGGCGAATAATATCTGGTGTAAGAATGTTTAATTGGTACATTTCATCAACACCATATCGTTTACTTTTTCCTGTTACCCAGTTTTTTACAGTTGTACGGAGTGTTTGATTTTTATTTGATGTTGCTGTAAGGTGTTTTCTAAGATTTTGTGCCTCTCTAAGTGCTAAGGTACCATTGCCTTTCCAGTTGATGCTACTGATAGCGGCTGCAATTGCAAATGGAGGTAAACGAGTGGCATCCAAGTTGCCTCTTTCATCTTTTAAATTCATACTGCGAGCAAGGGCGGCGGTAACGTGTTTAGTTTTTCCAGGGCGTCCTAGTTGATAGAATGCTAAATTATAGTCTTCTATTTGCTGTTTTAATAATTCTTCCGAGGGGAATAGTTCCGTTAGGCATAGATAGTTTTTTGTTGTATTGCTTAAACGAACCAATTTTCCTGTTTTTTTACTTTTTTCTTTTTCTGTTGCTGTAATGAATCTCTTAAGTTTTGCTGAAGCAACGGTCTTCCATGCATCGTCATTCAAGTAGAGAGTTTTATATACGTTACTATGTAGAACGGCATCTCGTTCATCCATTGGGCGAAGATCCCCATTTTCATCAAAAAATTTTTGCTCTAATTCTTTAGCTGCTTTTTCTGCGGTACCTTTGGTACTTTTTACTAAAGGTAAAACGTATTGTCTAGTTTGAGGATTTGCTGCCATATATTTTATAAAAGATGTAATGGCTGCGTCGTCCATTTGTGATGGGCCTTTGGTGATACCTGTTTTACTCATAATGCGCAAGTCTATGACATATTTTGCCAATTGATCTTCGGTTGGTTTTGGATTATAAGTCTGACATTCACTGCGGTATACCAAGCTTAGAGTATTAGCTTTGGTTACCTCTTCCTTGAGAACGCGTTTTAGTTCTATTTGTCCTGTCTTTTGATATTCTTCAGCGTTAACAATATAAATGTAGTCATTTCGGTTATATGCACAGGCTTCTGCGTCAGAAATGGCTGGGATTTCTTCAAAGCGATGATATACTTTTTGTGCTTTTCTGCGGGTAATGTTTGAATTTTGTGATACATTTGCACTATTTATTGTCTCATCGGTGGGGGAGTTTGATATTATAATTTCTTTTTTTATAGTATCTAATGGTTCTGCTTTGACTTGACTCTTTTGCGGTAGACCCGATAAAGCAGTTCCGGCAACAATTATTCCTGCGCCTGCTATGTATTTTGCTTTTGACATCTTTTTATATTTTCCTCTTTAGATATAAATATTTATTCCACTCATATTCGCATTTAGTATAGCATATAAATTTTTGTTTGTCCAGAGGGTGAATGAAATTATTGTACGGTCGCGAATGTTTTTTTACGTGAAATTCTTAATTAAAAAGACGGTGGAAAAATATCACTTTTTAAAGGTAAAATTAAATTTTATGTATTAGTCTCTGTAAGACTTGGAGAAGTTTGACTTCTTTTAATGACTTAATAAGTAATAATTTTAAGGAAATAAAAATGGTATCATTAGCAGAGAAAATGGCCGCAAATATGGACGCTTCCGTCTTCAGTAAAGCTACGGATTTGAAAAAACGTCTGTTGTTTACAGTGCTGGCTTTGATAGTTTTTCGTTTGGGGACGTTTATTCCTCTTCCAGGGATTGATTCGCGTGTTCTGGCTGAAATTTTTGCTAGACACTCCAATGGTATTTTGGGGATGTTTAATATGTTTTCCGGTGGTGCTTTGGAGCGTATGACGATTTTTGCTCTCAATATTATGCCGTATATTTCAGCATCTATTATTTTACAACTCGGTCAGTCCATCGTGCCATCTTTGGCTGCTCTGAAAAAAGAAGGTGAAGCTGGACATCGTAAAATGATGCATTATACAAAGCTTTTAACTGTGTTAATTACGATTATTCAGGGTTATGGTATTGCTGTTGGTTTGATGAGTTTAGCTAATGCAGATGGTTCAAGCGCTGTTGTTATTGCACCTTATACTTTTATCTTTTCAACAATTATATCATTGACCGGTGGTACAATGTTTATTGTATGGTTGGGTGAACAAATTACTTCTCGTGGTGTTGGTAATGGTTCTTCCTTGATTATTACCGTTGGTATTATTGCCAATATTCCATCTGCTATTGCACAGACTTTGGAATTAGGACGTATCGGTTCCATGTCTCCTTTGGTTATTTTGGGCTTGTTTGTGATGAGTATTGCTTTGGTGTTCATTATTCTTAAGGTGGAAATGGCTCAAAGAAGAATCTTGGTTCAATACCCAAAACGTCAGGTTGGTCTGCGTATGACTTCTGCCGAAAGTTCTCATCTGCCACTGAAAGTTAACCCGACGGGCGTTATTCCTCCGATTTTTGCTAGCGCATTGTTGTTATTACCGATTACTATTGCAAATATTTGGTCAAATAATGGACCTGAATGGGTGCAAACTTTGAGCAGATATCTTAACCACGGTCAGCCTTTGTATTTAGCTTTGTATGCTTTCTTGATTGTATTCTTTGCTTTCTTCTACACGGCAGTTGTTGTTAATCCGGAAGAGACAGCCGAGAATTTGAAAAAACATGGTGGTTTTATTGCCGGTATTCGTCCAGGTAAAAATACAGCTGAATATCTTGACTATGTTGTTACAAGATTGACGGTGCTTGGGGCTTTTTATTTAGCAGCATTGTGTATTTTACCTGAAATTTTGATTGCAAAATTGTCTGTTCCATTTGTTTTGGGCGGTACAACTTTGCTCATCGTTGTTCAGGTTACCATGGACTTTATCACACAAGTTCAGTCTCATTTGATTGCTTATCAATATGAGGGACTTTTGAAAAAGGCTTCCTTGGTTAGTAAAAGGAAAAAATAAATAATGACGAATAAAAATTTATTTGTTGTTTTTACCGGCGCGCCCGGGTGCGGAAAAGGCACCCAGGCTCGCATTTTGTGTGAGAAAACGGGAATTTGTCACTTGTCAACCGGTGAAATGTTGCGTGCTGAAATTAAAAAAGCAACACCACTGGGGTTGGAGCTTAAAGAGGCTCTTGATAATGGCGGATTTGCATCCGATGATCTAATTATTCGTATGGTCGAAGAGCGAATCGGACAAGAAGATTGTCAACATGGTTTTTTGTTGGATGGGTTTCCTCGTACATTAGTCCAGGCTGAAATTTTGGCGGATATGCTGAAGGCAAAAAAACAAAAGTTGGATGCGGTTATTGAAATTCAAGTTCCTGATGAGATTATTATGGAACGTATCTTGGGACGTTATGCTTGTATGAAATGCGGGCGTGGTTATCATGATAAATTCTTGAAGCCAAAAGTTTATGGCGTTTGTGATGAGTGCGGAGGTGTCGAATTTTCGCGTAGACAAGATGATAATCGTACAACTGTACATAATCGTTTGGTTAATTTCAGAGCTTACACATATCCAACTATCCCTTTTTTTGAAAAAGAAGGATTACTTAGATGTGTTGATGGAACGGGTACAATAGAAGCTGTTGCTGCTAAAATTGAGAAAGTTTTAGGGATAGCTGCTGAATGACGATTCGGCTTCTTTAAATTAATACTTTATTAAAAATGTCTAATTTTTTTGCATTTTTTTAAAAGAAGTGTTGACTCTAAGAAATTATGCCCTATAATCCGCATTAATTTTGAAGAGTGGTGATCAACTTTTTGAATGGTTTAATTGTTTAAATAAATGGAGAGTTAATTTGGCTCGTATAGCTGGTGTAAATATTCCTTCTGCCAAGAAATTGGAGATCGCATTGACTTCTATCTATGGTATCGGAAGAGAAACAGCACAGGTTATCTGTGCAAAAGCGGGCGTTGCAGGTGATCGTCGTGTTCATGAATTGTCTGACGAAGATATTGCAAAAGTTCGTGATGTAATTGATAAAGACTATCTCGTTGAAGGTGAACTTCGTCGTGAAGTTGCTGTAAATATTAAGCGCTTGATGGATTTGGGTTGCTACCGCGGCCTTCGTCATCGTAAGGGTTTACCTGTTCGTGGTCAGAGTACTAAACAAAATGCGAGAACCCGTAAAGGTAAACGCAAGACTGTGGCTAATAAGAAGAAATAAGTGAGGTAGTGATGGCAAAAACAGTTATTAAAAGAAAAGAAAAAAAGAACATCACATCCGGTGTCGCTCATGTGAATTCTACTTTCAATAATACACGAGTAACAATTACGGATGCTCAGGGTAATACGGTTTCTTGGTCTACTGCTGGTGCTCAAGGCTTTAAAGGTTCTAGAAAGTCTACTCCTTATGCTGCTCAGGTTGCTGCTGAAGAGGCTGGTAAAAAAGCTCAAGAAAATGGTATGAAAACTCTTGAAGTTGAAGTTAAAGGACCAGGTTCTGGCCGCGAATCCGCAATCAGAGCTTTGCAGGTTATCGGCTTTACCATTACTTCTATTCGTGATGTAACTCCAATTCCACATAACGGCTGTCGTTTAAGAAAACGCCGTAGAGTTTAATTGTTTATTGCAGAGGAAGGGAGACCTTCCTTCTGCGTGTTTTTTAGTTGCGTATAAATCTATTAAGAGGGTATTCCGGTGATTCAGAAAAATTGGCAAGAACTTATAAAACCAACTAATCTAGAGGTTGTTCCAGGCGAAGGCAGGAATGTTGCTAAGATAGTTGTAGAACCTTTAGAAAGAGGTTTTGGTTTAACTCTCGGTAACGCATTAAGAAGAGTTTTATTATCTTCTTTACAGGGTGGTGCGGTTACTGCAGTAAAAATTGACGGCGTTTTACATGAATTTTCGGTTATCGAAGGCGTTCGTGAAGATGTTACCGATGTTATCCTGAATATCAAAGGACTCGCTGTTGCTGTTCATTCTGAAGGACAGAAAACAATGCGCTTAAAGGCTGAAGGTCCTATGGTTGTTACGGCTGGGATGATTGAAACAGGGCATGATGTTGAAATTATGAACCCAGAGCACGTTATTTGTACTTTGGATGCCGGTGCGAAAATTTCTATGGAATTGATTGTTGGTACAGGCAAAGGTTATGTTCCGGCTGTTCAAAACAAAACTCCTGATGCTCCAATCGGTGTAATTGCAGTTGATGCTATTTATTCTCCGGTTAGAAAAGTTTCTTATAAAGTAGAGAAAACTCGTGTTGGTCAAAATACAGATTATGATAAGTTGACAATGGTTGTTGAAACAAATGGTGTTGTTTCTCCTGAAGATGCTGTTGCTCTTTCTGCTAGAATCTTACAAGACCAATTAAAGCCATTTATTAACTTTGATGAGCCTGAAAATGAAGTGGAAGATATTAAAGAAGAACTTCCTTTCGATAGAAACTTGTTGCGTAAAGTTGATGAACTTGAATTGTCTGTTCGTTCTGCTAACTGCTTGAAGAATGATAATATTGTTTATATTGGTGATTTGGTTCAAAAGACAGAAGCTGAAATGCTCAGAACACCTAACTTTGGTAGAAAATCTTTGAATGAAATTAAAGAAGTTTTGGCTAAGATGGGTATACACTTGGGTATGGAGACTCCTGGTTGGCCACCTGAGAATATTGAAGAGTTAATTAAAAAATGTGATGAACATTTTTAAGAGAATCTAAAATATTGTGTGAGAGAGCTGGATACCTTCTGGCTCTTTTTTTGTGCGTCTTATTCTGATTTTGTGACAGAGTTTGACGGTGAATTGAAGTTTAATTTTGTCTTTTTAAGCAATTAGGTTAAGTTCGGTATTTATGTGTATTGTATTTTAAAAATGCTTTGTATTTGAGAAAAGCTAATATCAAAATTTTATAGATATTTGTTGAAAAAGCTAAATAAAATGGACGGTATTTTAAGGTAGGAGATGGTAATCTTTTGATTCTTGCTCTTAATGCGGATGCTATGTATGGATATTATAAAAAAAAAAAGATGAAATACAGAAGAATGGTTAGGTTGAGGCTGAAGTAATTTTTTCTCAAGACGAGGATGCTTTTGTATACTGTTTATGTCATAGCAATTTTTATATGGAGGTGGCGCAAGGAGCAGTTACGGTATTGGGTGGCGTCTCTTTAAGAAATTTACCTAATGATGATGAATTAGAGCATTTGCTTGATGTATGTGGAGGGCATGGAAGGAAAATCTTAGTTTATGCTTTTTCTACGCTAAGTGATACATTGGAAAGAAAATATGATTTTATGAAGTATAAATGGTGTGATTGTTCTTGGTGTGTTATGGAAGAGATTGGGAATATTTCGAGATAAGATTTTTCAATTACCGAAATATACATGTTGACAAAAAAGTCAAAAAATGATATAAAAGAGCCGTAATCTAAAATTTTTATATTATGATGAAAAATATTTTTGCTTTGCTTGTACAATTTGTGCAGGGTGGCAAGCAGTTAGAAAAAGAAAGTGAACAAGTTTCTACCAATGTTGCGGAAAAAATCGCACGAGTTCGTAAACGTGTAGGGGAATTTTTAAATGTTCCTGAAGGTTTAGAATTATCGAAGATGAACGCTCCTCGCGCCAATGTTGCGATGGGTGAGTTTAAAAACTTAATCTTAACCGCTAAAGATGCGGCAGACTGTTTTGCATACATGCTTCAAGTGCCAGAGATTTTTGAACAAGATGTTTCGCTGGTTTATCTGAAACGAAAGTTCAAAGAAAATGCGTATTTTGTAAATCTTGATTATTGCTGGGTTTACAAGGAATATTACATCTCTTTGAAAGATTGTTGCGAGTATGGCTTTTTTGATGCTCGTATGTATGAACAGCAGACAGATAAAACTCTCTGTACCTCATTGGTTATTAAGCCGGAGTATTATCTGGACTTGGTGATTGATAAGGGAAAAATTAAACCTCGTTGCATTCGTTATTTCTTGTGGCACGAAAAATACTACAGAAATGACGAGGTGAAAGTCTTTGCAGAAAATGCAACGATTGAAGAAGCTTTGAAGAGTTGCGAATATGTGAAGAAATTTGCATAATTCCTTTCCTCTCTCTCTAAATTTAAAGCGACAGTTAAAACTGTCGCTTTTTATTTTGGTATATGAGGGGTAGTGGATTTTTGTTTTACGCTTTATTTATATTTTTGCGATATGGTTGGTTTATTCTTAATAAGAAAGAGGTGACAATATGTTTAAGCCGAGACAACTTGATAAATTGGTGGATGCGGGAATTATTACACCAACGCAGAAATTGCAAATTTTAGATTTTGATAATGAGGTAGGTCATTCGTTGATTTATCGTATACTTATGACACTGGGGATTTTTACGCTTGGTGTGGGTGTGATTTCTATTGTGGCGGCAAATTGGCAAGATATCGGTGATATGGTTAAATTAATCGTTATGCTGTTGTTGTTGCTCTTTTCTGCTTGTGGCGTGCTTTATTATTTGAAACAGAATAAAACAAAAGTTGCTGAAAAATGGGCGCTGAGTGAGTTTCTTTTTTCGGGGGCAGCGATTGGTCTCATTATTCAAGTATTTCAACTCAGCGGCGGAAAAATCTATGCTCCGTTGGGTGTTTGGGCGTTGATGACTGCTTCTTTGTTATTTTTGCCAAAGCAAAAGTTGATTTCTTATTTCTGGATGCCACTATTTTTGACTTGGTTGATTATGTGGATTGGTGATATATGGTGGGATATATTTGCATCTTTTGACAGTGTTTTGTTTCTTTTTGCCGGTTTGATGGCTTTGGGGAAATTTTTGGATTGGAGAAAACCTGACTTTTCTGGGGGAGATGTGCTTTTTCGCGAAGCTCTGTTTTGTTTGTATTTGTGGTTGTTTTTTTATACTATTGTTGGTGGTTTAGATTCTCAAAAAGGATTGACTGTTCTCTTTAAGCTGTTTTTGTATATTGGAGGTTTGTCTTTTATTTTTATGAAACTTAAATATTTTAAAGTGGTTCGTTCTTTTGTTAAATTAGCTGGATTGGCTGTTGTTATACTGTATATTAATTTGGGTGTACGTTTCGGATTGTTCGAGACAGGTATCGGGTTGATATTAAGTGGTGCTTTGCTTATTGGGCTACTTATCTTTATTCCTAAATTTATACGTCGTATCTTTAAGGAGAAAATTCATGCTTAATAATTTGCGGAATTATGTTCCGGTGTTTGTGCCGGCTGTTTTGTTTGTTGTTTTGTGCAGTTATTTTTTTGTGCAGATAGCTTTAGGGACAGAAGTTAAAGTGCGTATTCAGGGATTTGATCCCAGAGATTTGTTGGCGGGGCATTATATTCGTTATTCTATTGATTGGGAGAATACCGATTGTGCGCAGTTTCTAAATAAAGTCTGTCCGCAAAAAGATTTTGAGCAAAGTTATAAATTTTATGTTCCTCAGGAGATGGCTCTCATTTTAGAGAGAGAAATTCAAAATACTCAAAATCAGGCGGAAATTGTTTTTTCTTATCAAAACGGAAAGAAACCGTTTGCTCTTCAGTTGCTGATTAACGGGAAAAGTTTTGAAGGTAAAAATGCACGCTTTTAATGTGATTTAAGGCAGAGCTTCTTATGTTAAAATCGTCAAGAGCAATTATTTTATTTCTTACGGCGCAGACTATTTCTTTACTGGGTTCGCTTGTTGTTCAGTTTGCTATTGTGTGGTATGTTACGTTGGTTACAGAATCGGCGACAATGTTGGCGGTTTCCGCAATATCCGGTTTCCTTCCTCAGCTTGCCGTATCTATGTTTGCCGGGGTATGGATTGATAAATATAATCGCAAAAAAGTTATTATCGCAGCGGATGTTTTTACGGCTCTGTTAACGACGGCTTTGGCGATTTTATTTTATTTTCAAAAAGAAACAATGCCGATTATTTTTACGGTTTTGGCGCTTCGGGCATTGGCTACCGGTGTGCAGATGCCGGCGGTTAATGCTCTCATTCCGCAGATTGTGGAAAAAGAGAATTTGATGCGCATTAATGGTATTAACAGTGCACTGAATTCGGGGATGATGTTGATTGCGCCATTATTGGGCGGCTTGTTGCTGAATTATGTTTCTTTTGCGATGTTGCTTTTTTCGGATATTATTACTGCGACTATCGGTGTTTCTTTTTTGATGATGATTAAGATAGTGCCTTTGGTTCAAACTGAGCAGACGCCTTTTCAGATTAAACAATGGTGGCGAAATACTTCTGTGTCTGTTCGGCTAGGATGGGCGTATCTTCGGGCAAATCCTTTAATTAAACGAGTGCTTCTCTTTCAGTTTGTTATTTTATTTTTGATTAGTCCATCGGCTTTTTTGAATCCGTTGTTAGTTAGTCAAACATTTGGTGGAGATGTTAATTTGCTTAGCTATGCGGAGGCGGCGTATAGCTTGGGAATGGTAATTGGCGGTGCGATTGTCGTGGGGTTGAATCGGGTGCGTTATAAGTTACGCATTATGTTTCTTGCTGCGGCTTTGTATGGCGGATGTATGATTGCCTTAGGACATGCGGAGATATTTAGTTTCTATTTGACGGTTAATTTTATGGCGGGAGTGGTTGTGCCTTGTTATAACACACCGGTTACAACTCTTATTCAGGAGAGGGTTTCGTTATTGTATCAGGGGAGAATTTTCGGCTTTTTGCAATTTGTGACGGCGGCGGCGCTTCCTCTGGGGATAGTCGTTTTTAGTTATCCGGCTAATCTTTACGGAGTAGATATTGTATTTATTATCAATGGGATTTTATGTGGATTAAGTTCATTTGTTGCGTGGTTCTTATTTTTCAGAAAGCAATATTGATTTTACTTCAGATAAAATGGTGGCGCGATTGAATATGATGCCATGTATTCCAAGCTCTTGAGCGGCTGTTATATTTTTTGCTTTATCATCTATGAATAAAAGATGCTCATAGGGAACGTTTAGCGTGTTGCGTTTTTTGTGCTTTAAAATTTTTGTATTTCATTGATGATATTTTGATATTTTACGGCTGTTTGAGTTATTTGGTTAAATTGTTTCAAATCCGCAGGTGTTAGAGTGTTCCAAGCTTTCATGACATGCTCTTTTGCATTTTTGCCTAGTTCATCAAAACTTTCCGGAAGAATGCCTATCATTTTAAGGTAAAACGATTTGTTCATATATTCGTTTGGCCCAGTTGTAAAGGCGGTTGCTCCGTCAAATATATCATCACCTTCTGTGATATAATTTTTTTTGATGGCGTCGATTGATTGTTGATATTTGTAGTCATCAAAATCTGGAGAGTGGTGTAGGCTGCGCGCATAATTGTCTAGCATTTGGATTTTGTGCATTAAGTATAAATTGCTTTGATGGATGGCGTTGTGATTAATTTGTAAATATTTTTCTTTTTTTTCATCTCGAAGTTTTTTTAGTTGTTGTAATTTTTGGTGTTTGTTGGGATTTGGTGTTTTGCTTTTTTGTTCGGCTTCTTTTAGGCTTTGATATTTTGTTTCTAAATCGCAGTAGTCTTTATATGCGGTGTATGAACGTAAATGGTTGAAAAACATTATTGTTTGCTTGAATTCGAATTCTATGTAAAACGTTTTTTGAGTTTGTGGTAGGGTGATTTTTGCCAGTTTTTGGATGCCAAGGTTGTTAGAAATGTTTGCTCTTAAATCTTGTGTGGGCAAGTTTCTTTCTTCTTTTTCAAAAGATATATAGCTGGGAAATTTTGTTTCTAGTTCTGTTATTATTTCTTTTAGGTCTTCTTTATGTGGGGCTGTGATTGTTATGTGATATATGTTTCGAGGTAATGTATTTTTCTGAAAAATATTGAAGAGTGATTGTGTATTAAATTTTTCGGTTAATTCTGTTGGTGAATATTGTGTTTGCAGAGGTGAAAGTTGTGGCATGGGAAAGGGTAATTCTGGTTCTTCTTCTGGATTAAAATCCTGTTCTTTGGCGAATTTGTTTAATTCTGTCTTGACTGCGCAATTGTAGCTTGGGTTGTTTTCAGAAATTATTTCTTCAACGGTTATCTCTTCGCTTTTTATAGGGTGGAAGATGACGTATACATCGTTGTTTTTGGGGGTGATATAATGTAGCATTGAGGCGGTACATGGAGCTATTACTTCAGGTGAATAACTTATCAAACGATTGTTTTTATCTGTTTCTATCTGCCCATTTTCAAGATTAATGTTGTATATATTTTCGGGAAATTGTGGTGCATTTGTTGTGGAAAAAGCAGATATGACAGCGTTGTATATTAAATTATATTTTTCCATTGTATCTGTATAATATTCTTCTATTTCTTCATATTCTGCGGTACTCAAAAATGATAAATCTTTTTTCTTTGTCTTTAAAAAATTTTGTGCATCAGTATCGTTGTTTTTTTGTACAATATTTATTCCTCCAGAATCCAAATTTACTAGTTGGTCTAGGGTGTAAATTTTCATTTTTAGTCTCCCGAAATTTATTTGTATTTTGTAAGACTAACATGGCTTTCTTTATATGGCAATGGGTTTTTCTTAAAAGTTTGTCTTGACAAAAAAAGTGACAAAGCTTATTTCTTTTTTGTTTTTAGTTTTTTTAGGAGGTTTGTTATGCATCCATGGCATCAGGTGAAACATTATTCGCAATTTCCAGATATTATTCCTGCTATCATTGAGGTTCCGAAAGGGTCACAAGTTAAGTACGAATTGGATAAAGAGAGTGGATTGGTTAAAGTTGATCGTATTCTTTATTCTTCGGTGCACTATCCGGCAAATTATGGTTTTATTCCACAAACGTACTGTGAAGATAATGATCCTTTGGATATTTTGGTTTTGGGACAAGAGGCGATTGTTCCTCTTTCCATTATGCGTGCCAGACCAATTGGGGTTATGAAAATGATAGATTGTGGCGAGGCTGATGATAAAATTATCGCTATTCATGAAGATGATCCTGAATATAATGTCTTTACGGATATTGCTCAACTTCCTCCGCATATTTTGAAAATGTTGCAACGCTTTTTTGAAGACTATAAAGTCTTAGAGAAAAAACAGGTTACTATAGAGAAATTTTTAGGGCCGGATGAAGCTAAAAAATTAATTGAAGAAGCGCGTGACGCATATGAAGAAAAGTTTGGCGGTAAATTCTAAATACATCTTTTGAAAAATCCCCGTTCTATGAGAATGGGGATTTTTTTTGTTATTGTTTATCTTTCTGAATTATGACTGCTACATCATGCATACGCGCTATAAAAGTGTCTGTATCCTTAAAATATCGACTTTTTAAATCGTTGTTTTGGTGGACTTCTTTAATGCCAGGGGCACTATTGTACATCCCTAAATATAGAAAACCTAGTATTCCAGCAATGATTAGCCAAAATAGTCTTTTTCCTAATACAAAAAAGAAGAGCGCGCAAAAGGTACAGATGCCAATGGTGAAGTATGAAGAATAAACCGCACCACCTACGGAACGTGTCAATTCTAAGTCTTCAGCAAAAAATAAGCCAACGACACCAAGCGCTAAAAACTTTAAGATAAAAATACCAATTGTCAGTAAAATAAACATGATTTTTCTTTAATCTAGTGATAGCTTATGCCCCTTTTTTTGTAGCTAGCATTTCCCTTATTCCATCAACGGAACTTAAAACAGCACTAGCTTCATAAGGCATGTAAACAATCTTGTTATCTTGTCCAGATGTCATTTCTTTCATCGTTTCTAAGTACTTCATGGCAATTAAATATTTGTCCGCTTGTCCTTTAGATGATAAGGCCTCAATTATTCTTTTGATGGCTTCTTTTTCGGCTTCCGCTTCAACCATACGTGCTTGGGCAATACCTTCGGCTTTTAAAATTGATGCTTCTTTTTCTCCTTCCGCTTTACGAATGGCTGCTTCTTTCTGTCCTTCTGCGATACGAATAGATGATTCTTTTTCCCCCTCTGCTTCATATATCATAGCGCGCTTTTCTCGTTCCGCTTTCATCTGTTTGTCCATGGCGGCTTGAATGTCTGATGGAGGAGTGATGTCTTGTAATTCAATGCGATTAACTTTAACACCCCATTTATCGGAGGCAGAATCTAATATTCCACGTAGTTCTTCATTTATTTTATCTCGTGATACCAGTGTTTCTTGTAGTTCCAATTTACCGATTAATTGGCGCAGGGTTGTTTGGGTTAGTTTTTCGATTGCTTCAGATAAATTTTCAACGCCATATACAGCTTTTTCAGGATTGATGATTTGAAAATATAACACGGCATTAATTGAGATGGAAACGTTGTCTTTAGTGATTACATTTTGGCGTGGAAAATCATAAACAGTTTCTCTTAAATCTAAACGATTGCTCTTTTGCATGTAAGTATAAGTTCTTCCATCTGGATATGTAGTGCTTACTTTTCTGTAGATACTTTTGGGGGCATCAATGAATGGGACAATAAAATTTAATCCGGCACTTAGTGTTTCTTTATATTTCCCTAGTCTTTGAATAATGATAACTTCTTGTTGTTCTACGATAATGCAGCCTTTGAGGACTATGGCGATTGCTGCGATTATCATTACTGTTAATAGTGTTTCCATTATTTTTTTCCTTTCTTTTCAACAAACATTGTTAAATCGTTATGGCTGATAATTTTTACTTTTGAGCCTTTGGATATTGTTGAACTTTCCTCGTTTACTGTACGTGCTTCCCAATCTTCATCATATATTTTTAAACGTCCAGAGAATGCGTTTATGTCAGTTATTGCGGTGCCTGTTTTTCCAATATATTGAGATTCAAAATAATGCTTTTTTTCTCTGTTTGGATTGATATTAAGTAGTGGTCGCAAAAATAATATAAATAAGATAGATAATATTGTGAAAATAGGAATGAGGATATTGTAATTTTCTGTAAATAGTCCTAATAAAGAGCATACAATTCCTGCAATAACGAAATTTAAGAAAAACATGGTGGGTGTGTATATTTCAATGACGAAACATACTAACGATATAATTAGGAAAATAATCCAAGCAGACATATGATATTCCTTTTTTAGTTAAATAATAAACGTGGCTTTATCTTAATGGACTATTACTTTATTTTTCGTTAAAGTGATGATATGTTTTGATAGGATTTTATATTTGTTTGGTTGCGTTGGTAGATTATGTATAGTAAGAAGATAAATAAACTCATATAGAAAATACCAAATATTGAAAATGCAGTGGAAAAACTTAAACCGCTGCTTGCATTATCCGGGGCAATTACAAATTTGAAGCAAATTAAAGAAATACCCGATATGCTTTGTTGAAGCATGTTGTTTACAGATGAAATGGTGGCTCTTGTTTCTTCAAGTGCAAAATTGTGAATATGATTAATGTTGGCAATGGCAAAAGCTAGTTGAAAACCTATGCCAATACATACGAAAATTAAGCAGATAAAGGCAATATTTGGTTGTCTCATATAGAAACTTAATATCATACAAGCAAACGAATATAGACATAAGAATGTTGTGATAACCAATAAACGATTAAATCCAAAAAATTTTTTTAGTTTATTGACGTAAAATGAAAATACCGCTCTTAACGCATGGTTGATAACGTATATGGTGCTGAACATTATTACCGGTGCCGAAGATATTTTTAGTAAAGGTTGAAAACACCAACAAAATAGTGATGTTGTGGAGAAGAGAAGCGCGGAATATAGTATGTAAATATTGATATTTTTATTTTTTATGGTGGTTATTGTTGTGTCTTTTATTTCTTTGAATTTTTCGGTTAGCGTTTTGGCTTGCGGACGTGCTGAAGGAGGGTTGGGAAGTGTTGTCAATAAAATGATGCTGATTAGCGTTAAACATAGTTCTAGTCCCAGTAAAATTACGGTTCCATATTTGTTGTATAAGACGGCACTAAATATGGCGGCAAACATAGCACCAGATGACATCGCAAAATTGGTACGCCCACATTCTTTCAGCATGCGTTTTGTCTTGTTTTCGTTTTTTAAATAATCATATATGTAACTGTCATACACACCAGATAAGAATGCGCGTGAAAGAGCATTGAATAATTCGCCTATAAGTATAATATAAATCCCTGAAAAACTTAACCAAAGTGCAGCTCTTAAAAAGAAACATAAGAAGGCTAAAATAAGAACCTTTTTTTTTGAAATGACATCGGCAATATATCCACAAGGGATTTCAAATACAATGCCTGTTAATTGAAAAATTCCTTGAAACAGTACAAAGTCTGCAATACTTAACCCATTTTGCTGATAAAAAAGCAAGAGAACCGGCGCTAAGTATAGCTGTGAGCGCAAAAAGCAGGCAATGTCTAATCTGTTTAACGGATTTATAATTTTCATTTTTTTCGCTTTATTTAAATTGTTTGTTTTCTTCAGTAGTCTACGATTTTATAGCTTAAAATAAAGTAAATAAAGGTAGGTGTTTTAAAGGATTTTAATATAAAAAAACCACCCTAATTACAGGTGGTTTTTTTGTTTGCTATATCAAAAAATCTTACTTTTTAGATTTTGATTTAGAAGAAGTAGTCTTTTTGCAAGAAGAAGCTGTCTTCTTAGAAGAAGATGATGTGCTGCAGCAAGACTTTGTAGCTTTTGAACCATAAATTTGTTCAATTGCCATATTCCAGAATTTTTCATCCTGACCGAATGGGCAACCAGCATTCTGCCAATTGTAGTAAGCAGCTTCTCTAATTAAATTTTCATTGAATGTCATTTCAATTCTCCAAATAATTTGTTATAAAACAAGGTTAAGTATAAATATAATTTTTATTTTGTAAATACGAATTTTTTTTCGTTTTGCTTGTTAGTCATTGTATATACATAAATAGATTAAAAAATCATTAAAAAAAGGGGGTTAGATGAAAAATTTTTTAAGTCTGTTTTTTTATGTCTTTTTGATGTAATCTGAGATGGCGTGAATCTTGCATAACATATTGTTTTTTATTTGTTTTTTTGAGGCTTTATGAACGTGGAAAAAAAGTTTTTTTGAGTGCTTAATATTCGTTAGAAAAATCGTAAAAAAAAGAAAAAAAATTTTTTTTATTTCTTGTGCAAAAAAAAGTCGAAATAACAAATAATAAGGTTTATATTTTGTGGTGAATGGAAATAAAGTATAAAAATATGGGGTAAGAATGATTATAAAAAATGTCTTTTTTTATAATTTTTTTTGTTACAATTTTTTATATGTTTTTTCTGTTTTTTTTGCGGGTGGATATAGGGCAATTTTTTTTGCGAAATAGATATTTTTGAAGAGTGTAATCTTGTTGTTTTTAAAAGGAAATTTAAAAAAGAATGGCATACGAGCGTGGTGAAAAAAGATAATAAAATTCTTGCAATTTTTTTGATTTGTTTTTATACATATTTCGTAACCTATTTTTTGTTTATATTTTGGAGTTATAGTTATGGCCAACACAGTTAAAAATCGAACTGTAAAATCAGAGAATAATAATACGCCGCTTGAATTTGCGGTTTTGAGTTCCTGTAGTGAGGGAGAAATGAAAAATTTATTGTCGAAAAATGAGATGGACTGCATTATTAACGGCGATTATGAAAATGTGATGGCTGTGTTGGGTATTCATCGTGATAAAGGATCTAAAGAAGTTTTTATTCGTGCGTATAAACCAAGGACAAAATCAATAGAATTGTTGGATACTGAGGGCAATTCTCTTGGTTTAATGACTATGCTAGATAAAAGAGGTTTTTATCAGATAAATCTTGGTGCGATGAACGCTGATAATTTCTCTTATAAATTCAAAGTTACTAATGATAAAAATGAAACTTATGAAGAATATGATGTTTATTCTTTCCCATCAATTTTGGGTGATATTGATGAGTATCTTTTTGCTGAAGGTAATCATTTGGATTTGTATAAAAAACTTGGTGCTCACATTATGGAAATTAATGGAGTTAAAGGTGTTGGTTTTTCTGTTTGGGCTCCAAATGCAAAACGTGTTTCCGTTATTGGCGCATTTAATAATTGGGATGGGCGCGTTAATGTTATGCGTAAACACTATAACTGTGGCGTATGGGATATCTTTATTCCAAATATTACTGAAGGTGAATATTACAAGTATGAAGTTAAAACTCATGAGGGCTATATCTTAACTAAGAGCGACCCTATGGCATTTTATTCTGAAGTTAGACCAAATACGGCTTCTATTGTGTATGATCTTAATCACTATAAATGGAATGATGGTGATTGGATGAATTATCGCGCTTCTTATAATAGTTTTGACAGACCGACTTCTATTTATGAAGTTCATCTTGGTTCTTGGCGCAGAAAAGGCGAAAACGGTTCTGAGTTTTTGACCTATCGTGAACTTGCTGATAGCCTTGTTCCTTATGTTATGAATATGGGGTTTACTCATGTTGAATTTTTGCCGGTTTGTGAACATCCGTTGGATGCTTCTTGGGGATACCAAGTTACAGGTTTGTTTGCGCCGACTTCTCGTTTTGGCAACCCTGATGATTTTAGATATATGATTGATAAATTCCATCAGGCAAATATTGGCGTTATTATGGACTGGGTTCCGGCTCACTTCCCAAAAGATGGTCATGGTTTGGTTGAATTTGATGGAACGCATCTTTATGAGCATGCTGATCCTCGTAAAGGTGAACATAAAGATTGGGGCACAAAAATCTATAACTATGGTAGAACAGAAGTAAGCAACGTTCTTTGCTCAAGTGCTCTTTATTGGTTAAAAGAATATCATATCGACGGACTTCGTGTTGATGCTGTGGCTTCTATGTTGTATTTGGATTATTCTCGTAAACCAGGTGAGTGGATACCCAATATTTATGGTGGTAATGAAAACCTTGAAGCTATTGCCTTTATTCGTAAGATGAACGAATTGTGCTATGGTACTTGTCCGGGAATTATGACGTGCGCAGAAGAATCTACTGCGTGGCCGATGGTTTCTCGTCCAACTTCTATGGGAGGTTTGGGCTTTGGATATAAATGGAATATGGGGTGGATGAATGATACCCTTAACTATATCAGCAAAGATCCTGTTTATCGTAAATATGAACATGGCAAATTGACTTTTGGGTTGTTGTATGCCTTTAATGAAAACTTTATTTTGCCAATTTCTCACGATGAAGTGGTTCATGGTAAAGGTTCTATGCTTGGTAAAATGCCGGGGGATGAATGGCAAAAATTTGCTAATCTTCGTGCTTATTATGGATTTATGTGGACACATCCTGGTAAGAAATTACTCTTTATGGGAAGCGAATTTGGTCAAGATTGGGAGTGGAATTCTGCTGAAAGTTTGAGATGGCATTTATTACAGTATCCTATGTATAAAGGTATGCAAAATTGTGTGCGCGATTTGAACTTGATGTATAAAGGTAATTCTGCTTTTTATGAGGAAGATTTTGATAGCAAAGGTTTTGAATGGATTGATCATGCTAATGCAAATGACAGCGTGATTTCTTATATTCGCCGCGGACATGATTACAACAACTATATGATTGTGGTTTGTAACTTTACTCCGGTTGTTCGTCATGGGTTCAAAATCGGTGTGCCGGATAGTGGCGCTTATCAGGAAATCTTTAATAGTGATGATAAAAACTATTGGGGAAGCGGAGTCAGAAATGAAGGCGAAGTGTATGCTTCTAATGAAGGAATGCACGGACGTCCTCACTCTATTGAGTTGACCTTGCCTCCGTTGTCTACTATTGTTTTGAAACATATTAGATATTAATTTTAGTTCTTATTTTGTAGAGAGGGTATATGCCAGATATTAGAGTATGGGAAGGTCGTGCTTATCCGTTGGGTGCAACGGCTGATGAATGGGGGGTTAATTTTGCCTTGTTCTCTGCCGGTGCTACTAAAGTGGAATTATGCTTGTTTGATAAAAGCGGCGTTAAGGAAATTGCACGGTATGAACTTCCTGTTCACGAAAATAATATCTGGCATGTTTACCTTGAGGGAGTTACTCCTGGGCAGGTTTATGGATATCGTGTATATGGTCCATACGAACCCACTAAAGGTAAACGCTTTAATCCTAATAAGCTGTTGTTGGATCCTTATGCAAAGAAAATTATCGGGCGGCTTATTTGGCATAAGGCGATTTTTGGTTATGATACCGATAGTATTGAAAAAGATTTGTCTTTCTCAACTTTAGACAGTGCCCCATATGTTCCGAAGTCTGTGGTGGTTGATAGTTCTGATTTTGATTGGAGCGGAGATGTTCCGCCACAAGTTGATGCTGCAAAAACTGTTTTTTATGAGCTGCATGTAAAGGGCTATACTAAATTACATCCAAAAGTACAAGATGCAAAGCGAGGAACATTCTCCGGTCTTGCCAGCAGAAGTGTTTGCGGCTATTTGAAATGGCTGGGGGTTACTTCGGTTGAGCTCATGCCAGTGAATGCGTTTATGGCTGAGAGAAATATCGGTATGAAAGATAATTTTTGGGGATATGAAACTCTTAATTTCTTTGCCCTTGAACCAAGTTATATGGTTAATGCTGACATCAATAACTTTAAGCGTATGGTAAAGCGTTTTCATGAGAGCGGTTTAGAGGTTATTTTGGATATGGTTTATAATCATACGCTTGAAGGTAACCATATGGGGCCGACACTTTGTTATAGAGGCATTGATAACGAAAGTTATTATACATTAGATGGAACGAATAAACGCTATTATTACGATAGTACTGGCTGCGGCGCTTCGTTTAATTTGCAGAATCCGTATGTGCTGACTCTGGTTATGGATTCAATGCGCTATATGGTTGAAGAAATGCACGTCGACGGGTTCCGTTTGGATTTGGCATCATCATTGGCTCGTGTTAAGCAAGAATTTACTCAAAGTAGCGGTTTTTTGATGGCTTTGAGACAAGATGAAGTTTTACAACTTGTTAAAGTGGCAGCTGAACCTTGGGATGTCGGAATTGGCGGATATCAATTGGGTGCTTTTCCTCCGGGGCAAATGGAGTGGAATGATAGATATCGCGATGTTACAAGACGATTTTGGCGTGGTGATGAGCGTCAAGTAGGTGAGTTAGCTAGTCGTATTTCTGGTTCAAGCGATATTTTTGGGCCCAGTAAACGAACAATTTGGAGTTCCGTTAATTATTTAACTGTGCATGATGGTATGACTTTGGCAGATTTGGTCTCTTATAATCATAAGCATAATTATGCTAATGGTGAAGATAACCGCGATGGAAGTGATGCAAACTGGAGTTATAATTCCGGATTTGAAGGGATTACAGATAATAAAGAAATTCTTGAAAATCGTAAGCTTCGGCAAAGAGCGATGATGAGTACGCTGCTCCTTTCTTTTGGTACGCCAATTATTCGTTCCGGTGATGAATTTTTTAATACGCAATTTGGTAATAATAATGCCTATTGTCAGGATAATATTATTTCCTATATGGTTTGGGATGCTATAGGCAATGAAGCTATTAATAATGTGCGCTTTGTGAAAAATCTTATCAGACTTCGTCGGAAAATGGGTATCTTTAATCGTCGTAATTTCTTTACCGGACAGGTGGTTGATGCAAAGTTGGGGATTAAAGATTTGGCTTGGTATACTGAAAAGGGAACGGAGTTTACAAGCGCAGATTGGTATCAACCGACACGTAAATCTCTATCTTATGTTGTTAGTGCTCGCGAAAAATTGTTTATGGTTATTTTAAATGCTCAGGCTAGTCATATGAAATGGAAATTGCCTAATATAAAGAAATCTTTTAAATGGAATTTATTGTTGGACAGCTCTTCTAAATTTGAAGCTGATAATTTGGCTTGCGGTGCGGAAATTTGGGTGCCGGCTTGGTCTGTTCTTTGTTTTGAAATTAAAAAATAGTTTGTGATGTAAGCAGGGGAGTTTATGATGAGTGATCTTTTGCATCAATTGGCAGAAAAGTTGGGTATTAGTACTAGTTTTACTTATGGTGGTGGTGTCATTAAAACTAGTGTGGTCAGTGATGACTTACTTCGCTTTTTTATTGAAAGTTTAGGATATAGTGCCAAAAATGAAGCGGAGATGCAACGTTCGTTGGATCGTTTGGAGAAGAAGCGTTGGCAACGTGCTATGGATGCTATTTATGTTGTTACAAATGATAATCCGGTTATGGATATTGTTTTGCCTCAGAAAGAAGTTGAGGGAGGAATAGAGGTTTATGTGGCGCCGGAAGGACAAGATGATTTTCATCTGCTTAATGTGGCAGTAGATGAAGTAGAAACACGTCAGGAAGGGCGTATTCTTTATGTTAAAGAGCAGATACGTGTTTGCGATAATCTTGATTTTGGTTACTATGATATTAAAGTCAAAACTTCTAAAACTGAATACAAAACCATGTTGGCGCTTGCGCCTCAGAAATGTTTTGCAATGGATACAAAAGGTAAAAGCAAATTATTTGGTTTTGCTGTTCAGCTTTATTCTGTAAAAAGTCAGAGAAATTGGGGTGTAGGTGATTTTTCTGACTTGGAAAATATGGTAGATTTGTTAGCTGACAGTGGGGGCGATGTTATCGGATTAAATCCGCTTAGTGTCTTATTACATGATTATCCGGAGGCCGCTAGTCCGTATGCGTCAATTAGTCGCTTATTCTTAAATCCGATTTATATAGATGTTGAAAAGGTACCTTTTTATGAGGCTTCAGATAAAGATGAGGTTGCGGTTAAGAGTGCTCGCGAAAAGGAAACGATTGATTATACAACTGTTTATAATGCTAAAATTAAAGCATTACGGAATATTTTTGAACGAGTTAAGCAAAATGCAACATCTGATTATGCGAAAGAATTTCAGGCGTTTAAAAAGACTGATGGTGGTGAGTTAAATCGATTGGCTGTCTTTCAGGCTTTGTGTCATGCAAGATGCTGTGCCGATGAGAAAAATGCTAAGAAAATTCAAGAATTGCTTTCTTCCGCATTAGGGAGCGAGGTTGAGAAATTTGCTCATCAGCATGCAGCTGAAATTGATTTCTTTAAGTTTTTGCAATTTGAGTCTGATAGACAATTGCGCTTGGTAGAAAAGAAAATTAAAGATAGAAATTTGGCTATTGGCTTATATCGTGATTTGCCGGTAGGGGTTTCTAAAGATAGTGCAGAAGTTTGGAGCGATAAATATCTCTATATGCAAGAAAGTGGTGCCGGTGCTCCTCCGGATAGTTGTTTTCCGATCGGGCAAAAATGGGGATTGGGTGCGTTTAATCCGTTTGAACTGAAAGAACGTTGCTATAAGCCCTTTATTCGTATCTTAAGGGCGAATATGCGCTATGCCGGTGCTCTCAGAATTGACCATGTGATGGGATTGTCCAGACTTTATTTAATTCCGGATAAAGGCGAGGAAGGAACTTATTTGGCTTATAATGTTAAAGATATGTTTAATATTTTGGCGCTGGAGAGTTATTTGAATAAGTGCATTGTGGTAGGCGAATGTATAGGAAATGTTGCGGATGGCTTTAAGGAAATGTTAGCTGAACGTAATATCTATTCTTTGGGTGTGTTGTGGAATGAACGTGGACAAGACGGTTTTTCATTTAAATCTCCTAATGAGTATGAAACTTTGTATTTTGCTTCTGTCGGTACTCATGACATGCCTCCCCTTAAAGCTTGGTGGTTTGGGGCTGAAGTGGGATTAATGAAAGATTTACAGCTGTTTACACCAGAAGAAGCAACAAATGCTTATAAGTGTAGAGAACATGAACGTTGGCTTTTACTTAATGCGATGGATAATGAAGGTGTTTGGCCGGAAGATAAAAGAAGACAAGGCGATTATCTATTTGGTGAAGGGTATCCGGAAGGAATTGAAGAGGCGGTTCATGGATATATGGCTAAATCAAACAGTGTGGTCTTTATGTTGCAGCCGGAAGATGTTTTCCAATCTATGCGTATTCAGAATCTTCCAGGAACAGATATTGATAAATATCCAAACTGGCGTACAAAACTTCCGGTTGATGTGGAAGATATGCGTGATAGTGAGGCATATCGAAGAAATATTAACGTGGTTAAAAAATGGCGTTCTTTATAAACGTATTGGTAAGTATTTTGTAAGATAGTCAATATCGGGCGGAATGAACTTTTCGCCTGATATTGCGTATATTAAACAGAGATAAATAGGATGGCGATATGCGGGTATTGCAAAAACTAGATTGGAAAAATTTGATGAAAAAATTATGTGAAAGGTTGCCTATTGTCGCATTAGGATTAGACCTTGTTGCTGTTTCTGTTTTGTATGCGTTTATGACGGCACATGTACCTACCCAAAACGGAGATAATATTGAACATATACATTCTAGCTTTTTAGTTGCTCAAGGGTTTGTTCCCTATCGGGATTTTTTTCAGCATCATAATCCCTTGATGTGGTACTTGTTTGCTCCAATTGTACATTTATTTGCATATAACGCTACTGTTACAGAAGTCGTGTGTTTGATTTCTTTATTGGTGTTTTTGAAATCTTTAGTTTATGTATATAAAATAGGTTCAGAGTTTTTATGCGATAAGCGTTGGGCTATGGTTATTGTAGCTGCAATTGCGGCACCAAGTTATAAATTATATGCTGTGGATTTTCGGCCTGATAATTATATGGTTTTTGCCTTGATGGGGGGAATTTATTATTTTTTTTCTTATTTGCGTGAACATAAGGCGGCTTCTTTGATTATTGCTTTTGTTTGGTTTTTTATTTCATTTATGTTTGCTCAAAAAGCGGTTTTTCCACTATTTTTTCTAGGATGTTTGGTACTTTACTTTTGGTATGTTAAAGAAATAAAGACGGCAGATATTTTTAGAGCCTTAATTTTACCTATTATGGGAATGAGTGCATTTGTGGTATATTTGTGCTATTATGATATACTTGAGCTTTACTATGTGTCTAATTTTACATTTAACCTAAATTTGGTTAATGGTTTTGATTTGAATAAAATTGTTGATTTTCCTACTTATATGGCTATTTTGGCTGGAATAGGGTTTATGGGGGTAGGGGGAGCTTGTTTTTATAAAAATAAATATTGGAAAATTATTGCAATTTTGTTTGTGACTGAGTTTATTCAACGTAAATTTTATTTTTCACCGTATTCATATTACTATTGGCTGTTGGTCTATTTTGCTGCACTTTGTGGTATTCCATTATTGGCTCGTATAACGTTTAAAAATGCATTATGGCTTTGGGTGGTTATTGCAGGGTTTTATTTTATTTTTTATAAGACTTTGTTTTTCTATATGGATGTTATAAAAATTCAATCGAAACGTGAATATTTGCCAGATTATATTACGAGAAGTATAACTCCTTGCGATTATGTATTTAATGGTGATGGCATGATGTATAACATTTTTGGCAAAGATCCGGCTTATTATTGGCAACTTATAGGCCAACTTGATGTTATCGGTGAACAGACAGGTATTGCTCCAAAACCTAATATTAATGAACTTATTTTGCGTCTTAAACCTAAATTTGTTTATGGTAAAAGTTATTTTAATAAATTTTCAGATGAGAGTGGAAAAATGGAAATTGTCCATTATGTGGATAGAGATATTATTAATGCATTTTATGAGCAAACTAGATTTGCGTCTGTTTATAAACTAAAAAAGGAATTTGATGGAAGACAATGTGTATATGATAAATTGCTTAAGCAATGGCGATTTCAAGATAAATAATAAATATATCTTATAAATTTTGAAAACTGTTAAACTTGTTTTAAATAACAATGATATATCTTTTTTGTGTACAATGTTTTGTATAGATAGATAATTGCGGAGGGAATATGTCTGAAGTTAAACATAGAAGCGCTCTTTTTAAATTTTTTTATATTTTGCTTACTATTATCACATTTCCGATTTTTGTGATAATGTTTATCTTGAGACATCCTTTGTGGATTTTAGCTATATTGTGTTTATTGGCAGGAGGCATTGCTTATTATCCGCTTAGTCAAGGTGTTCGGCCTGAGAATATTTTTGCTTGGTATCAGAAGAAATATCAGGATATTAAATTTGAGATTGTTACAAAGGCTGTGGAAAGTGGTGAAACTGGTTTAATTCCTCAGATGGTTATTGATGAAGTTGTTAAAACAAAACAAAAAATGGAAGAGCAAAAAG
>CALXTN010000010.1 GCA_944391405.1 uncultured Alphaproteobacteria bacterium
GTTGCAACACCTTGCATGTCTAACAGTTTATATGCTTTTTACTGTCTTTTTGCAATATACAAGCTTTTAGCGTATGTCCAAAGACTATCATTATCCTTGAAAAAATAGTCTGAAAGGCTAAAAGAATCATCTCGACATATATGATTTACGAACTCTCCGACCGCCTTTTTGAAGGTGGTTTTCTTTTTATGAAACAAAGGGGGATTAGTTATGAAAAAAATCATATTGCCACTAATAACTATTTTATTTACAAGCGCAGCGTTTACCAATGTTTTTGCTGAAGTAAGTAATAATACCGATAAATCTAAAGTAAGGTTAGTAGTTACTGAAGTATTAGATGGAGATACAGTTAAGGGTGTTATTGATGGAAAGACATACGCAACAATAAGATTAGCAGATATTGATTGTCCAGAATCCAGCAAAAAATCACGCAAATTAGCAAAGCAGGCTCAAGAATGGAATTTATCACAAGAAGAAATTATTAAACAAGGTAAGCGAGCAAAAGAAAAATTATCAAGTTTGCTAAAATTATATGAAGAAGATGTGTACTTTGTAGAAACACCCGAAAAAGTTTGTAAAACAGGCAATGGCGATAGATTAGTCGGTATCATATATGCAAAAGATATCAATGCTAATGAGTTTCTATTGAAAGAGGCTCAATGCAAACCATTTACTTGTGCGGATAAATAGGAAAACATGAGTAAATATAAAGAGTTTCTGGCAAGACATCCTGAAGCAGTTATATGGGGCGTTTTGTTTTTATGCATGACATCTATTTTTTTGTATAATACTCGTATGCAGAAAGTCTATGACTATAGAGTTATAGATGGAGATACGGTGACTGTATTTTTAGAAAAATGGCAAGGTAATCTGGACACGGTACAAACAATCAGATTTACGGATATCGAATGCAATGAAATAAAAAGGACAGCCAAGGGTCGTCTGCAGGCCAAGCAACAAAATATAACGATAGAAGAGGTAGTGTCTAGAGGAAAAGAAGCAAAACAGATATTATCGGATTTATTAGCCAAACATAAACATGAAATTTATTTCAAAGGACAAATACTTCCACATTATGATGAATGGGGAAGATTGCTGGGAACTCTATATATTGGTGATAAAAGCGTGACAACATACATGATAAACAAAGGAAAGTGCTTTGCATCAGATTAAAAATTAGGAAAACAGCATGTCAAAATATTCCAAAGAAGAAATAAGTGAAGTTTATCAAAAAGAAACTCATCCATTATTGGACGAAGAAGATAGAGTGGCAGAAAAAAGCACTTCTGAATATGAAAGAATGGTATTATTTGATGATCCGGAAAAATATGAGGAAGAAGATTTAGAGTATGATGATTATGAATCTAATGGATATGAGGATAATATCGTATTAGAAGATGTTGTCTATGCCAATGAGGAAGATAAGTTGGCAATTGCGGACGGAGATTTAGTCGAACATCAGTTGAAAGAAAAAATCAGACAATGTCTGCCTTTGGTAAACAATGATGAAGTCAGCCAAATATCTAAATACTTTATTAGCCGATATGGAAAAGACAATTTACCATTTGATAGGTTGCAACAGTATATTTACGGACAAATAATCAATAAGATGTATGAAAATATACCTTGGCAGAAAAAAATAATCATTGTGCTCAAATCGTACTATTGGAAGATAAAAAGCCTATTAACAAGGATGTGGAAGCATACAAATAAAAAACATAAAGAAAATGCAGAATTAACGAATGGATATCCAAACGAGTATCAAGATTCGGATATAGAATACTCAGATAATGAAGGTTTGAATGAAGACCTCGGAAATTATGATGGAGAATGGGAAAAAGTCTCTAAAAAGCAAAACAATGAACACAATACAGATGATGATATTCCTTTTTAATGTTACTAAATAAAAACGTATTTTTAAAGTGCCTCATTGGTGATTCTAAGAAAAAACAAAGGGCTAGATGAAATATCTAACCCTTTGAATATATTGGTAGACGCGCAGGGATTCGAACCCTGGACCCACTGATTAAGAGTCAGTTGCTCTAGCCAACTGAGCTACGCATCCACAACCAAAATCTTTCATGACTATAACCAAAAGATTTTTTTTTGCAATAGTTTTTTTTGATTTTTGATATTTTTTTTAAGTAGTCGATAAACACCTTGCAAAATAGAGATTATTTTATTACATTGAACCAACAAGAAAGGGAGCAAAATGCGTTTTTATCAGGTGGGTGGCGCAGTTAGAGACAAGATATTACAAAAACAAAGTCAAGATAGGGACTATGTTGTTTTAGGCGGCACCGAGGAAGAAATGTTATCTAAGGGATTTAAGAAAGTTGGTAAAAGCTTTCCTGTATTTTTGCATCCTCAAACCGGCGAAGAATATGCATTGGCCAGAAAAGAAATAAAAATAGGGAAAAAACATCAAGATTTTAAGTTTGAGTTTACACCGGATATAACTTTAGAAGAAGATTCGTTGCGTCGTGATTTTACCTGTAATGCGCTTTATTTTGATGAAGAAAAAAATGAAGTATTGGATTTTCATAACGGAATAGAAGATATAAATAAGCGAATTTTGCGACATATTTCTGCACATTTTAGTGAAGATCCGCTTCGTATTTTACGTATGTGTCGTTTTGCTGCACAGTTAAATTTTGAGGTTGCCGAAGAAACAATGGACTTATGCCGTCAAATGGTAAAAAACGGTGAATTAAAAAATTTGAGTAGTCAACGTATTTGGAATGAAATAGAAAAGGCATTACATTGTAAGCGTTTTGATAAATTTATCATAACAGCAAGAGAGTGCGGAGCATTACAAAATATTTTTCCGGAAATAGAAAAACTATGGAGTGTGCCGGAAAGATTAGACTATCATCCAGAAGGAAACAGTGGAGAACATACATTATTGTCTATTCGAGCGGCTTCAACAGAGGATGCCTTTGTTAATTTTGGAACATTATTGCATGATGTAGGAAAGGGAGAAACCAATCCGCAAAAATGGCCTTCTCATAAAGGGCATGATATCTTAGGGGATAAGTTAATTGAGATAATGGCCAAGAGAATGCATTTTCCGACAACATATACTAAATTTGCTCGTTTCTGTGCGCTTAATCATATGGTATCGCATAATCCACTGATAAAAGTCAAAAAGCAATTAATGCAAATAGCCATAGGATTGCATAATTTCCCTCAAAAAATATACTTGCAGCGTTTTATTGCTGTTATGTCCGCAGATATCCATGGGCGAGATTATAAAATTCCGATGGTAGATGAAAATAATTTTAACGATATTGCCAGAGAGCTACAAGATTTGTACGATAAAGTTTCCGCAATAAAATTACAAACAATTCCAGAATTTAGAGAGCTTTTAACACAATTAAAAACTCATAAAATCAGTCGAGAAGAATTTAAAAATCAAAAAGCAAATCTGATGTTAAATGAAATAAAAAAGATACAACACTAGAAAATACATAAGCCTAAACAAGTTGTGTAAATAAGAATTAATGCTTTAAAAAATAAAATAGATATGTTTAAATTATCAATGGAGAGCTTATATTTAATTTTAGGGATTATGGTGCTGTTATGAAAAAATCACTGAGTTTAGCTTTAATGTTAACTGTGTCTTTGCCTGCATTAGTGTATGCAAATTCAACTACCGTACAAACAGATTCATCTAAAGCAGGTGTTTATCAATTAGATGAAGAAAAAGCGGCTACACTTCAACAAAAAGCACAAGCAGAAGTGAAAAGCGTAGAAACGACAGAGGATACAGCAGATAAACCCAAAATTATCAAAGAAGAAATAGAAGATGGTTATATAGAAAAATTGCTTTCGCCTGATGGAAAAGTAATAGCCGAAAAAACAATTAAAGATGGCGAGATAGTGAAGAAAGTTCTCAATTATTATCACCCAAATGGAAAAATTTCTCGCCAAATAACAGCAATGGAAGGTAGCCAAGGATTCTACGCGGAAGACTTTTATTCAAATGGAAAACTTGCCGGTCAAGCAACATACTTGAATGAAAATAATAAAATAGGAATAGAAAAACGCTATGATAATAATGGCGTGTTGCGTCAAGAAATACCATGGGTGCTACCCAAAATAGAAGATAAAAACCAAGTACAACAAACGATTCGTCAAGGCAACATAATAACCTATTATCCTGATGGACGCATAGCCGCATCGTTTGCAGTAGGAAAAGAAGGAAAAAATATATTCTTCAATCGTCAGGGACGTAGCATCAAGGAAGTTGAAAATGTAAATATTTTGAATTTTGCTCCGGATTTAAATGAAGAAAATTGCCAAGATAAAGTTGTAAAACTGAGTTTAGAAGAATTAGTTGAATTATATGAAGATGAAGGGGATATTTCCTATAACAAATGTGGTCTTCCATATCGTGAAAATTTCGTATATGAAGTAGCGGATACAAGAGGCAACATAACATCAAAAATTAGCTATGATGAAACCGGCATGATAAGAAAAATAACCCCATACGTTGGTGGATTAAAAAATGGTATAGAGCAAAAGTTTGATGCATCGGGTAGTTTAACAGCGGAAATTAACTATAAACAAGGCGTAAAAGAAGGTATGGCCAATGGTTATTTTCCAAGTAAAGAAGTCGCCTTTAGAAAGAGATATAATAATGGTAAAGTCTCAGGTACATTGACCTGCTATTTTCCAACCGGTGGTGTTGCTGCGGAATTCCCATATAAAAATGGTGTTAAAGAAGGAGTTGCTAAAATATATGGCCCGCAAGCTAGAGAGATTAAATTTACGGATGGGAAAATTGATGGAGCTGAATCTCAAACAAAACAAAGAATAATAAATCCATCAAAATTAGATAAAGTACCACAACCGGATAAAGGCTGTCTTGACTTTACCAATAAACGTAACGAATTAGGATTAGAGGTTGAGGCAAACATTAATACAATAAAGAAATCTTTTGAGATAGATATTCCAAAAGATTGTATTGATTTTACATCCTTTAAGCCAGAAAACAGTAATTACGCATGTTATGATCGTTTAGACAGATTAAGAGCCGTATTTCCAACAGGCTACAATCGTGGCGAATATGCATCAGAAACGGTATATGATGAAAAAGGTAATCGCATTTATGAAATACCTTATTATCAAAAGAAAAAACAAGGAATTGCCCAAAAATTCAATGATAAAGGGGATTTATATGCAGAAATAGCATATAATCAAGATAAACAAGCGGAGAGTTCCAGAAGTTATCATGCTAATGGAGCCGTTAAAGACATGGTAACAATTGCAGATGATGCATCAAAATCTATCTATGTACGTTATGCAAAAGATGGAAAATTAGTCTTCAGTGCTAATTACTCTCAAGATGAAAAGAAGGATGCATTTATTGCAGAACCTAGCAAAAATAAGGATATATTCATTAGATTTTATGATGATAAAATAGATTATGTCAGAGAAGTAAATGCAACAAATCCGTTCAATTATATAGAGTATAATTTAGCACTTGGTGAATATCTAGTATATAAAGAAAATAAGTTGATAAAAGGTGGTCATATTTGCGGATATGAAAAAGCCCCTGCATCTCAGGACACTATACATCAAACATCTGTTACAAAGCCAAAAGCCGAGAAGATACTTTCTACTACAGAAACAAAAGTAACTACCCAGACAAAAGAAACAGAAGCCAAAGAGGATAAAACCTTGAAAAATGAACAGTTGGATAAAACAAAATCCAATTCGTCTGAAAATGTAGATGAAACAGCAAAGGCTCTAGATAATGCCAAAGCTCAACCTGTAGAGAATATTGCAAAAAAAGAAGTGACAAATATAGAAAAAGAAATGTCTATTAGCAATAAAGAAGATAAAAGTGCAACAACTTTGAAAATGGAGAGCAATCAAACGGCAAATGTTCAAGAAGTTCAAGTTTCACCAAAAGCGAATATAAAAGAAGAGAAAGAAAACACTTCAAAAGTAAAAGAAGCGACAAATGCGATAGAAATCAGTGCCTCCAAACCGGTAGCTACCGCTTTACCGATAATAATGTCTAAAGAAAATACAATAAAAACAGATACAAAGGAGCCAGAGAAAGCAATAATCCCAACAGTTTCTAACGAGAAAGAAACAGAAGTTTCTCCTATATTACCAGCCGAGGCTGCACCAATAGTTGAAGATTTAGAACCAATATCTTTTGAAGATATAAAGGTGGAAAATGCAATTATTCCAACAGCTGAAGATAAAAAAGAAGCAGCATTAGCGGCTAAAAATATAGGTCCTGTATCTAAACCAGATATAGAAAATTTATCCGATACCGTATCTAAAGAGCACCTGCAAGAAAAAGAAGAACAAACAGAAAAAGTTCAAGAAGAAACACAAAAACTATACTATCCGAACGGCAATCTTCGTAAAACAATAAAGACTAAAGACGGTCGCACGGAAGAGATTAAAGAATATTCCAAGACAGGTTTGTTAATAACCGATACAATGTATGAAAAAGATGGTATTTTAATTGAAAAGTATTATGGTTCAGGAGAGATACGTCGTAAAATTCACAAAGATTACACAGATAATGCAGTAATGGCTTTCGTTTCGCGTGAAGATTTTTATGACAACGGAAAGTCACGATATGAAATAAAGCGTAAACCAGAAACATTGTTGTTTAGTGATAAAGAATATTATCCAGACGGCAATATAAAAGCGGAAACAGAGCAAACTGGACCATTAATGTTTCTAACCAAACAATATACCCAAGATAGTAAATTGTCTAAAAAAACAGAGCAACATGGTATCGCTGCTATCGAAAAGGAATATAATGACAAAGGAGACATAAAGTCATTAAAACTCAATAGTGCAGAGATGCCGAAAAACTTAGCAAAAAATAGTTCTAGTCTTTTGAAAGACAGCTTAAAAATTTATGGCAAGAAAGGCGGCGTAACATCAGAATTTAAGTCAGATGGCAAGAGCAATACCATTGTGGAGTATTATGGTAATGGTAAAGCAAAAACAGAAATAATGTTCTACAACAATGGTGAAATTTCTGTTAAATCCTACGATAAAGATGGGAATCTGGTAAAATTTGCCTACCTTGCTCCAAGCGGAAAATTGCATATCCAAAAGCCGAATGTACAGACAATTCCATCATATCGAGAACGTTATTGGGTAGATTACAATAATCCGCGTTGGATTGAAAACCAAGATAAATATAGCATAAAGTCAATTGCAAGATTAAACATGGATACAGCCGCATATATTTTAGCAGAATTAAAAGTTGATGTGCCAGAAGTCTTAAAAAAACTCTATGATATATATAAATAAAAAGAGGGGAGCGCAAGCTCTCCTTTTTTATATAGAGAAAATAGATTGACAAGAAAATGAATCTGGAATACATCCAAAGTAGATGAAATATAGATATGTCAAACTAATTAAATTGTGTCATTATGGAAGAAAAAATCAGTGTTGCAGAAATCAGCCGATTGCGTGAATTTGCAAAAGTAGAAAGAAAAAAGCATCAATTCATAATGAGAAGAATTGAGCAACAAAAATCCGAAGAGACAATTCTAAGTCCGGAAGAACAAATGGAAATTGTCAAGAGAGGAAATACAACAGAAATCAGATCAATGTTGGAAGCTTTTGGAATAAACCATCTATTAAGCAGTGAAGTGCAGATATATATTTATAATCATTCAGTTAAAGAAGATAGGCTCTGTGATTGGATGTTAAAAAATTGCCTTTGGAGCTTAGAACTTGAAAAGATACTGATTGATAACAATGCAAAAATTCAAAGAAAATTATCACCTCAAGCAGAAGTTTACTTACTTAAACAAAACTTAGAGACAAGTCAAAATTTGAATAATTTGTCTTATATTGAAGCGGTTGAAATATATTTGCATAAGCACGAATTATCACTTTCAGGTCAGAAAGAATTGATGAGTTATCTTAATTTGAGCTATGGTCGAGATAGTTTGATAGATAAGTGCAAAAAAATTGTCAAAGACTATATCTTTCAATATAAAAATCTGAATATTGTAGCTCAACGCTTACTAATTCAGAGCGGAAATCACGATGTTATAATGCATTATATTCAAGACTCAATCAAAGGACTGGAAGCAGAGGAAGAATTGCTGGAACGAGGTAATCGTAAAGAGGTGGAAGCCTATTTTGCGCGCTATGCAACTATGTAAACTGTAACACAAAAAACAAAGCCTCGTAGAATATTCTGCGAGGCTTTTCTGTATAAAACGAAATATTAAAAAGTTTCCCAATGTACTTTATCAGGATTAAATCTATCTTCAGGTTGTTTCGGTTCTTCTTCCGGATAACCGATAGTAACAATCGCAATCGGGAGCATTGTTTCCGGCATATTAAATTTTTTGCGTAAATTATCAACCACCATCGGCATAGGCGCCGCTCCGCAAAAACACGCGCCTAAACCTTTAGCATGACAAGCCAGCAAAAGGTTCTCTGCAGCTAAAGAGCCATCAATTTGCGCATAATTCCAACCTTCTTTTTCGCGGTGGAAACATTCAACCTCATCAGCGCAAACAATAACAACACAAGCAGCATCTTTAGCAAAAGAAGTCCAAGGTTGAAGTTGTCTTAAGGTGCGCAAAGTTTCAGCATCTTTCAAGACCAAGAAATGCCAAGGTTGTTTATTATGAGCAGAAGGAGCGTAGCTGGCAGCCCGCAAAAGTTCAATAATTTGTTCATCAGACAATTTCTTTTCCGGATTATATTTTCTGATAGAACGTCTGGTTAAAAGACCTTCATATAATTCCATATTAAAAACTCCTATAAAAAAGCTAATTAACGCTCCTCTGTAATTGCTCGATGTGAGGTAATACTAAGTGCTCAATCAAGAAATGCAATGTTTTGAGAACCATTTGATCAGTATTAACTATAACAGGATAAATATCATCAGGCTTTTCTGATTGAGAAAGTTTTTTTGCAAGCATAGCATAAACACCTGCCATATCAGAAAGAGAAGAGATTAATTCAGCCGCGAAATTAGGGATATTAAGGGTTTCACAACCGCCCCAAAAGCCCTCAACAAAACCGCATTCAATTTGGTCAGCACGGTTGTAGCATAATTCAATAAGGCTCTGAGTATCATGAATATCACCTTGAAATTTAGGTAATTCAAGAGTGTTAGTTTTAATTTCAACAAACATCTGATCCCAAAGCCCCATAAAAAATTTAAAGAACAGCTCCGCTTCTGCTTTAGTTGCTAAGCGAGGCTGAGCATTATCTGGAAAGAAAGACGCAATAACGTCAGTCGGTCTTAAGTTAGGGTTAGGACTACAGATAGCACCGGCAAATTTCAGTTTGGCAACATCAACCGGTGTCGGACAATTATAATGAGCGAGGAAGCGTTGAAATTTATCATCCCCAATATATACATTTTCACTTTGCATTTTAATTCATCTTTATATATAATGACTAACATACACAATTTAACGGGAGTTTTACAAATTGTCCACACTAAAATTATCATTGTTATTATCTATGTTTTGCCTAATAAGTGCGTGCTCACAGATTGCGCCATTTGAGGATAGAAGACGTGAGCCCGGAACGGAATATGTATATGTTGGAGCCTCTAAACCCGGACGTCCGGCAATATGTTATAATCCATTATTTTATGATAGAGCAGAGGTAAAAGCTCAGGCCGATGAGTTATGCCGTCAGCATAAAGAAAAAACACATGCTGAAGAGATAGATAATGATATATTTAGTTGCAGACTTTTTGTACCCTCTAAAGCTTATTATAAATGCGTAGCAGATAAGTAGTGATGAGATAGTGACGGAAAATTAGCCGTAAGTCTGGTCTCTGTGCACGCATTTATAAGAAAGGAGACGCTATGAAGATATATATATTTGATATGGATGGAACAATAACCCCAGCGCGCCAACCAATGACGCCAGACTTCAGTCGGAGATTTATTCCATGGTTAAAATCACATTTAGCTTATTTAGCAGCAGGTTCAAACTTTGAAAAAGTATGTGAACAAATTCCATCCGAAGCAATGTTGTCATTTAGTGGTATATATAGTTCAATGGGAAATGTATTCCATCAAAAAGGCAAAGAAATATACCGCCATGAAATAAAGTTAAAAAAAGAATTATTGCAAACATTGGAACGTTACCGCCGCAATACAAAATATGAAGGTCAATTATATGGAAATTATATGGAGTTGCGCCCGGGCATGTTAAACTTTAGCGTATTAGGGAGAAATTGTCCTTTTTCCGAGAGAGCAAAGTATAATGAATGGGATAATACGCATCATGAACGAGAAGCCATTGTTAAAGAAGTGAATGAAAACTTTCCTGAATATGAAGCCAGTGTTGGTGGAAAAATCTCTGTTGATATAGTGACTAAAGGTTGCAGTAAAGGACAGATTGCACATAAAGTAAGAGAGATGTATCCAAATCATAAAATTATCTTTTTAGGCGATAGAACCGAAAAAGGCGGAAATGACTATACGCTGGCCGAAGCATTGCGTAGTATGGAAAACACGGAAGTTATTGCAGTAAATAATCCGGATGATGTGCTGAAGTATTTGGAAATATAAACTCTGAAGAAAATGAAGAGATGAATGAATAATTGACAGACCTAAGGTTTTCGGGTATACTTAGATATATGTAAAAAAAAGGAGTTTTTTATGATGAAAACCAAGAAAGTATATCTGGAATATCTGGAAGAGTTTAAGAGTTTCGGTATATCTAAAAAAGAGATAGCAGAATTAAAAGAACAAAGTATTGTTGCCGATATTCGCTTTCATAAAGAATTATATGAAAATAAAAGTTCAAGTCGTCCGACTGTAGGATTTTTATTAGGACAAGATAAAGGCGATAACGGTGAAGAATATTACACAATCGGATTGACTTATGCTCAAGCGGTATTGTCCACAGGTGCAGAAATAAAGTTTTTAGACTATGATAGTACTTATCAACAGATGAAAAATTGTGATGGCGTTATTTTGCCGGGTGGTGCATTTGATAATCCGGAAGATTTTTTTATTGATGGAAAAGATATGGGAGCCAAAGAAGGTAAACGCTTTTTTGCTTACAAAGCAGCGATAAATGAAGCCCACCATAGTCAAAAGCCGATGTTGGGTATTTGTGCCGGTGCGCAGATGATAGGGGCTCTATTGGGTAATATGAAAATGTATCGTAGTATAGAAAAAGAAGTATCAAGAAAAACCGTTCATAAGCCTAAAGAGGAAACAGATGTCCGCATTCATGGATTGAAGTTGATAAAAGGCACGCCAATATTTGATATTATGGGAGTAGATGCGAATGAAGACAAGATTATGATAAATTCGCGTCACAATCAGGCTATGGTTCATCCGGCGTTACAAGATTATGTAGAAGGAACGCCGCTAGTGAAAATGGATATGTATGCAGTTTCCGATGCAGATGGAATTCCTGAAATTTGGGGGAATGAGGCAGCTGGGATTTTATGCGTGCAAGGACATCCGGAAGACTTGGCTGCAACGGGAAATAAAAAAATGCAGTATTTATATGATTATATCGCTCAAAAAGCAAAGATATATAAACAAGCTCACAATGAACATACAAAAGCCGTCAAAAGAGTTATAAAGCAACTAATACAACGCCAATGACAATAACAACAAAACAAACCATCTTTTTCACCATAATGCGTGGAGAGATGGTTTCTTTGACGTGAATATCAAAAATTTTTTTTAAGGCAATGCTGATGAAAAGCATAAAGATAGGCGCAGTGGCATTGATAGCCGAAAGAGTAACAGCAGACATTTTTGATAAAGCAAAAATAAAAGCAGCCCCGCTTAAAAAGCATAACAATTCGTTTAAGCAAAATATTTTAGTCCTTTTTCGATAAGAACTAAATGCTTTTTTAATGCGTTCCGCAGAAGTAGGATGCAAAAAGAGCAGAAATGGTAATAAGCCGGAAAGTGTATTGACGTAAATCATCATATTAATCCAGCTGTCATCATACTGAAAAGCACATTTTTGAATAACCACATAAAAAGCTCTCAAGAATGAAACAAAGACCATATAGTAAAAGGCGCGATTAAGTTTCGGCATTTGAAAGTCGTTGATGCTAAGCACAATAGAAGCCAAGATAATGAGAACAAAGCCAAAATACTGAGATGTTTGTAAATGTTCGTCCAAAAACAAATAAGTCATAATCGGGATGGTAATTTGCCCCAAAGAGAATAGAGCGGACACAATGGACGTATCAATCACCTTCATGGCTTTATAGTAAGGGTAAAGGTAAACCACATCAATAATGGCCAAGACCAGATAAAAAGGCAAAACACTAAGCGTCGGTAACGTAGGCGTACCGAAGAAGAGGAGCAGTGGCAAAAAGACGCAGTTCATCAAAGAAATGTAAAAAATCATTGTGAGCGGATGCTTAAAATTATTATTAGAAAGTTTACACTCAATGATATTAGCAAAAGAAGTGAATAGCGGAGCAAGTAAAGCGATAAATACAATAAACATAAAATACCTGTGAGCTGTTATTCCTAGCTTAATTATAACCTAAGAAGAACAAAGAGTAAAGGGGGGAAATGAAGAAAATGACGAAAAATAAAAAAGCCCTCCGAAGAGGGCTTGAAATAGAACAAACACAAATTAGTGCGATAATAAATAACGCAGAGTTTCGCGTTTATTTAACTTATCTTCCCGCACGAGAGAAATAAATTTCTGCCCATAGTCAAACAGAGCTTCTGAAATATCTTCCCCTGGCACTTTGCGAATAAAGGCATCAAAGAGCATTTTTTGCTGTTGTAGCGGAAGATCAAGAGCCAGAACCAAAAGGCGGTTTTGACGAACAAGACCGATAAATTTTTTTGCAAAAACAAAAACGCAATCTTCTTCTTGGATAGCGAATTTTTCTCCGTTACTAAAGCATAGAAAGACATTACCGACACCGGAAACAGAAAATTTACAGTTAGGAGCACCTGGCAGACATTGATATTCATTAACGGGTTTTGCCGTCAGACAGTCATACGTAGCATCCATATTTCGACACATTTTCTTCGAAACTAACCAACGATAATCAACGTCCAAATCATCAAGTAATGGAATGTAAGTTGGATCATAGAGGATACCTTTTTTCTCAGTCCAAACAATAAAATTACCGCCAGCGAAAAAATTAACACTGGTAATGTTGGGGATAAGATTGATTTTACAAAAATCCTTATCATACAAGATAACACCATCATCTTGATAAACGGCGATTTTTCCATCATCGGCATCATTAAAGTAATTGATATCATGCGCAAATCCGATAGCCCTGCTTTGTGATAAATCATCTACTGGCAAAATAAAAAGTTTGTCGTCTTTGCGAAGTACAAAATGCCGATATTGCCCGAGATAGAGAACATTATCATAGCAAGCAATCAGCTCTCCTTGAGGATTATAAAATTGATACGATTTTTCTTTTTCAACAGAAAGAGCATAATATCCGCTTTTAAATCCATGAAAATCAAATGCGTTGTCAGCAATCAATCGACAACGATTATCATAAACTTGCAAATGATATGTTTCTGGGTTATGAAGAGTAAAAAATCCGTTGGGATAGAAAAGCAGATCATGAGGCTCATCATCATCAATGTTTCTTTCACCAAAAAAGTTCCAATAACATTCCAGCGCATCCAACACACTTTGTGGTTGTTCAGCAGAATTAAAATAATTTTCCATAATTTGATAATTTAAAAAAAGTGAATAATAATATTTAATTGCCAAAACTATAGGAGATGTTTGTATTTTTGTCAATTAAATATTTTCTAAAAGCTAAATAGACAATTCATAAACTAAACATTACAAAATAGCTTGTTTCATATTTGTGATAAATAAGCTATTTATGCAAGTACAGTAGGAGAGTTAAGAAAGAACTTAACAAATAGTCGGTTATGCAAGAAAGCATAAAAAAAAGCAGAGCCAAAACTCTGCTTTTTTGTATATGTTGTTGCGATTCCCAATAAGAAAACCGCCATATAACAGCTATTATCTGGAGTAGAACTCGATAACCAAGTTTGGTTCCATTTGAGCAGCGTAAGGAACGTCATCAAATTTCGGAACAAAAGAATACTTAGCTGTTAATTTAGAAGCATCAACTTCCAAGTAAGAAGGGAAGTCACGTGTTTGAGATTGAATAGCAGCCAAAACAACAGCTAATTGCTTAGATTTTTCACGAACTTCAATAACATCACCAGCCTTAACCATATAAGAAGGGATGTTAACTTTCTTACCGTTAACTGTAACGTGACCGTGGTTAACAAACTGACGAGCAGCAAAAACCGTAGAAGCAAATTTAGCTTTGTAAACCAAGTTATCCAAACGAGACTCTAACAATCCGATAAGGTTCTCAGCTGTATCACCTTTTCTACGAATAGCTTCTTCGTAATATTTATGGAATTGCTTTTCAGAAATGTTACCATAATAAACTTTTAATCTTTGTTTAGCATATAATTGCTCACCATAGTCAGTAGTCTTTTTTCTTCTTTGACCATGTTGACCAGGAGCATAGTTTCTCTTCAAAATAGGGCTGTTAGCATCGCCCCAAAGATTTTGACCATAGCGACGGCTATTTTTCTTTTTAGCGTTAACAATACTTTTCATTAAAAAAATCCTTAAATTAGTTAATTAAATTATTGTCCCGATAGTTTTGTCGTTGAGATAAGATATAAGCTATAGAAAAAACGCTCTAAAGCAAATATATCAAACAATCTGCGCAAACGGGGCGTTATGTTTGAGAACAAAGAGTGGTATAAAAATTCCACACTCAAATCCCCCAAAGCACCGTCCTCTTTCTCGGAAGTGCCACCAACATATCGCAAAAAAATAATTTTGCAAGTATTTTTTTTAGGCAATACACTAAAACTACTAAAAAAATAGAGCCTAAGTGATATTAGTAAAAATTCTTCCGTACTTTAGTAAAGAGCGGTTCATTCATATTTTCAAGTACGCCGTCTTTAAGTTTATATTGCTGATTCATACGAGCAGCCAATTCCATATTATGTGTGGCAATTAATGCTGCCAATCCGGTTTCTTTGATAATATTAAGCAGAGCGGAAAACACTTCTTCGGAAGTATTCGGATCAAGATTTCCGGTCGGTTCATCAGCTAACAACAATTTAGGCGAATTAGCCAAAGCTCTTGCAATAGCAACGCGTTGTTGTTCCCCACCGGAAAGTTCTGCTGGACGATGTTTCAGGCGATGATAAAGCTTTAATTTATCAAGCAAAAAAGTTGCTTTATCAGCGGATTCTTTCGGGGATTTACCGGCAATAAGCATCGGCATCATAACATTTTCAAGAGCTGAAAAATCTCCTAATAAGTTATGATACTGATAAACAAAACCGATATAATCACGGCGAAGAGAAGTACGCAAATCATCAGAAGATTTACCAATATTTTCGCCATTAATAAAGATACGTCCGCCGGAAGGTTTATCAAGAAGGCCCGCAATTTGTAAGAGGGTAGATTTACCGGAACCACTTTGTCCGACCAATGCGATAACCTCTCCGGAATGAATAGATAAATCCACACCAGAAAGGACTTCAAGCGTTTGTTTGCCTTGTTTATAGTTTTTGATAATACCGCTCAATTGTAAAACTGGTGCATTATTAATAAAATTATTATTCATAGCGCAAAGCCTCCACAGGATCCATTTTGGCAGCCCGATAAGCCGGATAAAGCGTAGCCAAGAAAGAAAGTAAAAGAGAAATACCAGCCACAGACAAGACAACTGATGTTTCTACTTTTGCTGGTAATTGAGACAAGAAATAAATCTCAGCAGCAAATAAATCACGTCCAGCAATAGACTGCAAGAATTGTCGGATATTTTCAATATTATCGCAGAAGAGCAAAGCTAAAACGACCCCAAGAACAGTACCAACCGCACCGATAAAAGCGCCATCAAGGAAGAAAATTCGCATAATTGCCCCTTTTGTTGCGCCCATCGTTCGCAAAACGGCGATATCACGCCCTTTGTCTTTAACGAGCATAATCAAGCCGGTAATAATATTAAAAGCAGCTACTAATATGATGAGAGTAAGAACTATAAACATGACGTTGCGCTCTACATCAATTGCGTTAAAGAATGCGGAGTTTGTTTGTCTGTAATCATATACAAAAGCTTTATTGCCAGAAGATTCTATAGCTGCAGCAATGATTTGACGAATATAATCAACATCAGCATCATCACGTAAAGTAACATCAATACCGGTAACACTATCGCCTAGAGAAAAGAATTTTTGTGCAGCTTCAAGCGGCATAAAGATAAAGTTAGCGTCATATTCGTACATACCAAAGTTAAAAGTACCGGCAACACGATAAGTTTTCATCCTCGGCACGGTGCCAAACATTGTAATTTTACCGCTTGGAGAGAGTAAAGTAACCTCATCACCTTCCATAACACCGAGTTTATTGGCAAGACGTTGTCCTAACACGATAGTGTCGCCCTTAAACAATTTCAAATCAAAATCTTTGAAACCATCACGAAGGACTTTTTTCTTTTGAATATCCGTGGCATTAACACCGCGCACCATAACACCTTCAGCAGAATTACCCGCCGTTGCAAGTAATTGCTTTTCAACCATCGGAATAGCAATATTAACCCCCGGAATTTTACTTTCTAACAATTTAACGGCTTCTTGATAGTTATTAAAAGGTATATTGCGAATGGCAACAATACTAATATGGCCGTTAATACCTAAGATACGCCCGAGTAATTCGGATTTAAAACCGTTCATAACGGAAGTAACAATAATAAGCGTCGCCACACCCAAAGCAATGCCGATAAAAGCAAAAGAAGTGATAACCGAAATAAACCCTTCTTTGCGTTTTGCGCGCAAATATCTGCCCGCAACCATATTCTCAAATTTTGAAAAAATCATTAGAAAAACTCCTTACCCCTTACACCATAAACGCAAAGAGAAAACTTGCAACCATAAAACCCTTTTTCCCACAAAAAAGGTAAGACAAAGAGATTGACAATTATAGACACCTTCATATAATCGCTCACAAAGAAAATTATTATCAAAACTATTAAAATCAACAATTATGGAAAAATTAAATTTAAGCCAATTAAATGCCATCGGACAAGAAATTGGTTATCCGTTTTATATATTTAAAGATGGAAGTTACGGACGTAAATTCGTCAACGGCAGCTTAAATGCCATTGCAACGGTCAAGCAGCCATTTGAGGTAGATAATTTGCAAGAAAAATCTTTTACGACAACATCGGCAAACAAATCACAAGGTGTAAAAATGCCGCAATCGTCCGCTCCGATTATCGAACTGGCAAAGAAGGTAACGCCGGAACAAATAGCAAAAGCCGAATGTGGCGGAAAAGTTTATAATAACGGAGGGATATGCATACGTAATGGCTTTTCTATCGCAGAATTAAGCGGATATATTTTGTGGGTAAATCCTGATAAAACCGCACCGATAGGTTATCGTGCTTTGTGTTGTGTTCCGGATTTTGTAGAAATGAAACTCATTTATTTAAGTTTGGATAAACATCTTCCGGACGCAATTGAGGCTTTTCCTGACGGCTATGCTAATACCAAAGCAATATATAAAGCGTTTCGATTAAAAGGAATAAAGACGGAAGTTTGGGAATATATCACCAATTATGCTAAAAATGGTCTTAACCCGAATGATTGCTTTATGATATCACCGGCAGAGATGAAAGCGGCTATATCTGCAAATGAGATGGTTACTCCGCTTTTAGGTCTATGGTACGGAGTAGGGACATTTCCCATGTCACATTGGAACGGCCGCTCTGTGGAAGGTATATCAATGCAAAAAGACGGAGGTTGCTTTCAAGGTTCTGTGTATATTGACAGGGATATAAAAGTTATTCCATGCTTTTGGATTTAAGAAAAATTAAGACAGTCCGGCATTATGTTCGGCTGTCTTTTTTAAGGACATAAAAAAAGAACCTCGTTTCTCAACGAAGTTCTTTAGAAATTGTAGTAAAACAAGAAGCGGAATATCTGTCTCACGACAATTGCCACTTCACAGATAAAATGAAAAAAATCATTACATTCTAAAGAGTGTCGCCAGCATCGCGAAAACGTCTTTTATGACGTTCATTAGATGCAGCATTTTTGTGTCGCTTTCCACCTCGTGACAAAAAGTCACCTTTTATCCTTGGAAGGTAATCATGCAAGCAAACCCCTCCATGTAAGCTGACCTTTGTAGCCAATTTACTTAAATCAGTAACAAAGGTAACCGGAATAAAAAATTTCTCTCCTCGAGATGAAGTCATCAGGTGAACGACCGAAAAATCTTCCGGACTACTGAAATAAGCTTCTGCATACCAACCGCCTTTATTGACGAAGTGGATAACTGCTTTTTTATCATCATCTAAGAAACCCCAGAGAGACTTCAACTTTCCTCCGGTGTTGAGCGTGTTAAGATGTCTGAGCATAATCTCAATAGCCGTAGCAGTTTCTGCGGAAAACAAACAGCTGTCTTCAGCAGTTGTAGCAATTGAAGTAACGTCTTCTAACTTTTCATCCAATACAACTGTGTTCAAAAAATCAGTCATACGTTTTCTGGAAACAGTCGGATAAGAAACAATAAACTCACAAAAATTAGCAGGTTTCTTATGTAATCTACCTAGCTTTTCAACGGCAAGAGTTGTTAAAAGCTCTTTTGCCTCAGACCAAGTAACGGTCTTAATAATTCTTTCTTCCATAAAAATATCTATTTAATTAAAAACACAGAATCAGCATAGGCTAAAATATTTTTTTGTCAAATATTTTTTGAGAATAACTCAAAAAATAGCATAAAAAATCCAATCAAGCAGTTAACTTGATTGGATAAAAATAAAACATAAAGCCTTATTTAAGGGTAATTAAGTCATCAGCAATAGCTTTAGTTAAAAGACTTAACAACTTACTTTGAGCTGGAATATAAGCGTCATACTCACCGTTGATAGCAATATTTTGCTTAAACTGTCCTTGTTTAACAATGCGACCTTTTTTATTTTTAATAAAATAGGATGCTTGCAACAAAGCTTCTTCATCAAGACGTCCACTCATTTTTTGAATTTCAACAGATACGGCATATTTATAGTTTTTACGCAACGTTGTTCTATTTTCTATCACGGCATTAGGGAAGATAAGATTTAAATCATCATTGATAACTTGTTGAATAAGTTTATCCGGATTAGCCCCCCAGCGATTAAATTCATCAATTTTGAGTTCATAGTTTTCATCACCAAGTGTGGTAATTTGTGGCTTAGCTTGAACTGCCGGCAAGAGAACATTATCCACTAAAATATTTTGCTTAAAATCTGTATACACTTGTTGAGATTCATTTAGAGCTACAGGTTGATAAAAATTAGGATTTTTACTGGCGCAGGCAGAAATGGTAAAAATCAAAAGCAATAACCAAAATTTTTTCATTTTATTGTTCCTTTCCGGTAATAATAGAGCTCGGGTACATTTGCAGATAATCTGTTAGATTTTTTAGAGAGTTAGCCGCAGCAGTTAAAGTTTCGATTAAGGTTGAAAATTGGGAAGCATTTTCGCCCATTATTAAATCTAGAGATTTAGCTGCACCTCCGACATTTTGAGCAGCCGTACCAAATTCAGCAACCATTTTTGTAGTGTTGTTTTTATTTTCTTTCAAGATGTAATCAACCGTATCAAGAGTAGAGTTCATCTTAGAAAGCAACGGAGGCAGCTCTTTATCAAGTGTTTGTGTGATATTATGAACATCATCAGCAATTTGTGTAATAGGCATAACTTGAATACTTTTGGATATTTCAGCAAACGGCGAACCGATGGTTGGAATTTCAAATTGATTTTTAGCTTCTTCATGAAGAACAATTTTAGATTTCGGGAACATATCCAATTCAACTAAAAGCTGACCCGTAATGACAGAATTAATAGCTAATCGAGCGCGTAAACCATCTTGAATAAATTTATCAAGTCTGGCTCTTTCATCGCGATTATTAGTAATTAAAGATTTTCCGTTATAAATTTTAGCATAAACAGGAATTAGAAATTGCATTGTTTGTAAATTAGCTTGTAGACGAACTTCTGTAACTTCACCAATTTTAACCCCCTTAAATAAGACAGGAGCTCCAACATCAAGACCTTTTACCGATTCGTCAAAATACATGACAACTATAGATTCGTTATCGGAAAATTTAGATTTTAAGAAATATGCCAACATCAAAAAGAGCGATAAAAGCCCGATACTAACAAAAAGACCAATCATTTTCAAATTAGGCTGCTTGACCATTTTCGACACCTCTTGTTAAAAATTCAAGTATTTCAGGATTAGGAGGAGTTTGCAACATTTGTTTTGGGTTACCTCTGCCGGTAATATTTTTAACTTTTCCATCAAGAAAGATAGAGTTATTACCAATTGCAAAAATAGATTGCAATTCATGTGTAACTACCACAAATGTTGTTCCCAAATTCTGATTAAGTTCCAAAATCAAATCATCTAAGCGTTTTGAGCTAATAGGATCCAGTCCGGCGGAAGGTTCGTCACAATAAACAATTTTCGGATCAAGAGCTAAAGCTCTAGAGAGCGCGGCTCTTTTTTTCATACCTCCGGAAATTTCGGATGGATAAAAATCTTCAAATCCATACAAACCGGTAAGTGCCAGTTTATAAGATGCCAATTCAGCAATTTCTTTTTTAGAATAGTTTGTATAAAGTTCCAACGGCATAGAAACATTTTCTTTTAACGTCATGGAAGAGAATAGGGCGCCGCTTTGATAGAGCACGCCACAGTTTTTCATGATTTCTGTTTTTTGCTGAGCATCTGCGCCAGAAAAGTTCTGTCCGTTGACTAAGACTTCGCCTTGCACCGGCGTAACCAGACCGGTTAATACGCGGAGCATACTGCTCTTACCACAACCGCTCGCTCCCATAATGATAAAAATATCTTTTTCATGTACGGAAAAATTGATATTATCAAATAAGATGAAATCACCATAGGCCACTCTAAGGTTTTTGACTGTAATAATATCCTGTGTCATATTCCTACCACCTCCAAGAGTACAGTCAAAACACCAGTTGCCACAATCATCCAAACCAAAGCCGTAACAACCGCACCGGTTGTAGCTTTACCGACACTATCAGCATCGCGTCCGGCATTAAGTCCTTTATAGCACCCGCATAATGAAATAATAATTCCGTAAATAACACTATGCAACAATCCTACTAAAATATTTCTCAAACTCAATGCTTTAATTGCATAATCAAAATAAGAGGATGAAGAAATATCTAAAAAAGCAACCCCCACCACGGCTCCGCCGAAAATACCCAATACATCAGCCAACATAGTCAAAAACGGGATAGTAAAGACCAACGAAATCAACCTCGGTGAAATAAGATAATCAGAGATTTTGATACCTAACGTCTTAAGCGCATCAATTTCTTCATTAACCTGCATGGTTCCAAGTGTTGCCGCATAAGAAGAACCCGTTCGTCCAGCCATAATAATTCCAACCATAATGGCCGCCATAATTCTCGTCATGCCAATAGAAACCATGCTTGCTACATAAATACCTGCACCAAATGTACGTAATTGAAGGGCTCCGACAAAAGCTAAAATAAGCCCCACCAAAAAGCTAACCAGAGAAATAATTCCAACTGCTTTATAACTGCAATCGGCAAAGATAAATAAAAAATCATTTTTCCTCCAAATAGCTTGACCAGTAAAAAAGCGTAAGAGAGATAAGTTCGTTTCATGAATAAAAAGACAAGCGGATTTAATTTTTTCGAAAATAATTAAACTTTTTGCACCAATATTTTCAAGCCCAGGTAAAGTATTCTTTTTCTCTTTCGGTGGTGTATTTTCAACTTTTAGCGCGAGAGCCAGTATTTCTTGCAAATTTTCGGGTAATTGCGAGAGGTTAGTATCAAGAGCAAGCAATTTAATTCTTTTTGCCCATCCAAAAATCTGCGCAGCAATAGAAGAAGAGTAAACATTTGAAGCATCACTCATTTCAAAAGATATTATTTTTCCACCTTGATTTTTCCATGAGGTTATATCTTTCATAATTGAGGTAATATCCTCTTCATCAGCAGTGTTAGGAACACTGTTGAAAATTAAATGAAGTTCTTTATTAATATGTTTTAATTCTACTGTCATTGCTCTATATAGATAATACGTTTACGAGTTTTTACAAGAAGCAAGACAAACTTCAACTGCCGCTTGGTTAGCAATTTCGTGAGCTTCTTGCTGAGATTTTCCTTTAAGTATAGATGTCATAAAAGCTCCAGCAAAAGCATTTCCTGCGCCATAAGCGAAGGATTGTTGAATTCCGTCATTTTTAACAAAAGTTAATGTTTCGCCAAAAATACGGCTTTCTTTGGCTGTATCATTAAGAATTAGATATTTTAATTGATATTGCGCTTTAATTTGCATACACATATCATCAATAGAACCGGAAAGTTTAAGTATATTTTTTTTTTTTTTTTTCTCTCCAATATTGAGCTTTAAAATATCTGCAAGTTCAAGTAATTTAGCAACAAGAAATTTGTCGTAGTAATCTTGCCGTAAATTAATATCAAAGAATTTGAAAGCTGTCTTAGGTACAGATGAAATCAAATCCAAAATGGTATTTTTAGAATAAGCTTTTCGAAGAGCAAGAGTATCAAAATAGACTGCATCAACATTTTTGATACATTTTTCAGCATCTTCAGTAAAAGGAATATAATCCCATGCCGCATTTTCAAGAATGTGAGCTGTAAGAGAGCCATTGGAATTTTTAAAAATAATAACTCGTCCAGTAAGATAATGAGTAATAGCCAAAACTGGAGTTATACCAAATTTATTCAGTTCAGTAATAACCTCACGCCCCAAATCATCTGCACCAATAGCACTAATCAAATGTCCAACAGCACCATATTTAACAGCATAATGTAAAAAATCAGCCGGTGCGCCGCCAAGCTTTCTACTATCTGGCATAATATCAAAAACAACTTCACCAATAGCAGCTACATGAGGTTTTTTGCTTCTTCCAACCATGACGCCTCTTAATATATTTCTTTTACAAAAAGCACTTTACAAAAGAGTATAGCGAATAAAATTATAGAGTCAACGAGTTTAATACTTGTTCAAACGCAAATTTAAGCTATTTTGCATCATATAGGTCGCATCTTGAGCATTAATTTTACAAAGATCTATACCATAACTTTTACGATAATAAGTTTGAAAGTTAAGACATTCATTGGTTTGTGCAAGTAGTTTATAACTATCAAGAGCAAAGACTATAGGTGGAAGAGGGGAATAATAAAGGTCAATATTTTTTAAGATAGAAGGAATTCTTAAAATTTCGCCAGTTTCACCAACAATCGCCAAACATGTGTATTCCGGTAAATAATATTCACAAAAAAGATTATTATTATCAAAAGTCAGAATAGGTGCATTTCGAGGTACAAACAATCTGATATCATGAACCAGATTAGAATATCCCTTATCAAAAGATGCGGCGCGAATGTCATCATAGGTTACAAAGAATCCCACAAGAGCCAAAGCCATAAACCCTTTTTGTAACCAGCGATAAGAAGATAAAACAACAGCTCCTGCTAAAAACCAAATAAGAGAAAAGATAAGCATATATCTGGAAGTAAGCATAGGTCTAATGATAATAGACAAAATATATAACAACGAATAAGTTGCTAAGATGCTAAAAAAAGCAATAGCCAATAAAAAGCATAGTTTTTTATGTTGTGTTTGAATGTCTTTCAGTGAAAATATACCACAAACAATAATAAAACTAAGAGTAGATGCAGCCAGAACAGTAAAAGCATGGAAAATAGATTGTACCATATCTCCCACCAGAGGATTTATAAAAAACTGGGTGCTCATTTTAACAAAATCCATGGTAACATACCAATATTGACTAATAGCACCGGCTGTTCGTAATGGTACTAAAATCCATGGAGCAAAAAGTAATGCAACCATAAAAGTAGCACAAAGAAATTTCTTTAAAGTGGTGTATTTTTTTTGAATAATAAGAAGAAACCCCAAAAATGCATATAAAAACATTAGCCAAACCGCACAATAGTAGTGTGTATAAAGCGCTAACAAAGATGAAATGGCAAATTTAATAAAATCAAAATTATTCGGAGAATTTAGAAGACGGCATCCGTAAACAAGCGCCATCAGCATTAAAAGTGCTGATAACATATAAGTTCGCACTTCAAAAGCAAGCCATAAAGAATGAGGCATCAGCAAAAGTAAAGCAATCATCCAGAGTGCGACTTTATCACCATAATCACGCCGTATTTCCGTTGCAGCAAAAATTTGCGCCGCAATAAGCAAAATATAAGAGGCAAAATGCGCACCAAAAATTTCATACGATTTAGGAAAGAAAAATAATACAAATTTCAGATATAAATAATAAAGAGGCGGTTTTGAATCTTCCGTCATCAACAAATGAAACATATCCTTAAAGCTATCATTAGCCATAAGCACAGAATATATTTCATCAGTCCAAAGATTAATATTATTAAGTAACAATCCATAAAGCACTGCGGTTAATACAATTAAAATCCCAGCTTTAACCTGAAATTTAGCTAAAAGAGTTTTTGTAATAATCTGCTTATTCAAAATTTTTCTCCCCAAATATATTACAACGTAATCAATGCGTCAATGAAGGTCAATAATATACCATATGTTTCACACAGTCAAATAACATAAAGAAAGCTGCCTTGAGAAAACAAGACAGCTTTTTGCAGAATTTAGAATAAAACTATTTTTTAGTCTTTTCTCTTTCAAAATAATCAAGCAGCCATTTATAGTAAGGATTTTTAAAATCCTCATACATTTGTCTAACCAACTCAAGATTTAAGTCTTTTTTATTTAATGCAGATTCCGTTAAAATCGTACAAGTATCTTCTTTAATATCGGCCGAACCGACAGAAATAAACCATTCATCAGTTACACGATTTGCTTCGTCTAAAATCTGTACAAGTCCCATACCCAAAGCCAACAAAGTAGGGGCTCTGCCTTTAATAACCGTAAGTGGCATTTCTCGTGCTGGCAAAACGACACGATATACTTTTGTATCCAACACTAATTTTTCAGGCATATAAATTTTAAGTTGAATATCCAAAGCCATATTTAGGCAACTCCCTTCATTTCTTCAGCTTTTTCCAGAACTTCTTCTATTGTTCCGACCATATAGAAAGCTTGTTCCGGAATATCATCATATTTACCTTCCAGAATTCCTTTAAATCCTTTAATAGTGTCTTCCAATTTAACAAAGCGACCTTTTTTACCGGTAAACACTTCAGCAACGTGGAATGGTTGAGAAAGGAATTTTTGAATTTTTCTGGCTCGAGAAACCACCATTCTATCATCATCAGAAAGCTCATCCATACCCAAAATCGCAATGATATCTTGCAGAGATTTATATTTTTGTAAAATTTCCTGAATACCACGCGCCACTTGATAGTGTTCCATTCCAACAATGTCTGGATTTAAGATACGGCTGGTAGAATCAAGTGGATCAACTGCTGGATAAATACCAAGTTCAGCAATCTGACGAGAAAGCACTGTCGTGGCGTCCAAGTGAGCAAAGGTCGTTGCAGGAGCAGGGTCAGTTAAGTCATCTGCCGGCACATAAACAGCTTGTACAGAAGTAATCGATCCGTTTTTAGTAGAAGTAATACGTTCCTGCATGGCACCCATATCTGTACCTAAAGTCGGTTGATAACCAACAGCAGAAGGAATACGACCGAGCAAAGCAGATACTTCTGAACCAGCTTGCGTAAAACGAAAAATATTATCAATAAAGAGTAACACATCTTGGTGTTCTTCATCACGGAAATATTCAGCTTGTGTCAAACCTGTCAAAGCCACGCGTGCACGAGCCCCAGGAGGTTCATTCATTTGTCCGTAAACCAATACGGTCTTAGATTTATCACCTTCAAGGTCAATAACGCCTGAATCAATCATTTCATGATAAAGGTCGTTACCTTCACGTGTACGTTCACCCACACCGGCAAAAACAGAATAACCGCCATGCCCCATACCAATATTAGTAATCAGTTCCTGAATCAAAACCGTTTTTCCCACACCGGCACCACCGAACAAACCAATTTTACCACCTTTTGCATAAGGTTCCAATAGGTCGATAACTTTAATACCTGTAGTTAAAATTTCAGTTTCGGTAGATTGATCAGTAAAAGAAGGTGCGTCACGATGAATAGGCATATAACAAGCCGCATCAATTTTACCTCTGCCGTCAACTTCGTTTCCGACAACATTAATAATTCGCCCTAAGAGATTTGGCCCAACAGGAACTGTAATTGGTTTTTCCGTATTATAAACTTTAACACCACGGTTTAATCCGTCTGTTGTATCCATCGCAATAGTGCGCACAACATTTTCCCCCAAGTGTTGTTCAACTTCCAAGACCAAACGTCTACCGTTGCATTCACATTCAAGAGCACTTAAAATCGGCGGCAAGACATTGACATTAGGAAATTTAACGTCAACAACAGCACCCATAACCTGATGGATTGCGCCTAATTTATCAGAGCCTTCAAGTTCACTGATATGTCGGCGTAACTCAGCCAATCGCAAATCGGCCTCTTGTTTCAGAGTCTCCGTTTCGATTTTTTCTTCAGTTTCTTTTTTCTTTTTTGCCACCATATTTTCACATTCTCCTAAAATATTTATCAAAACAAATATATAGTATAATTCTACATAGCCTCAGCGCCGGCAACAATTTCGGTCAATTCAGTCGTAATAGCTGATTGTCTGAGGGTGTTATATTTAAAAGTAAGAGAGCTAATCATATCGCGAGCGTTACGATTAGCATTATCCATAGAACTCATGCGAGCAGCATGTTCGGAAGCTTGAGAATTAATCAAAATTTCAAACATAGATGTACGCATATACAAATTAGAAAGCCTCTTAAGCAATTCTAATTTATCTGGTAAATAACCATAATAAGCATCACCAACGTGATTAAGACCGACATCACTTTCATCTAAAACAATATCAAACGGAAAAACTTGTTTAGAAACAAGAGTCCTCGTTAATCCTGATAAAAAGTCGCTGTAAACTATTTCGCAAACATCAGCATGATATTCTTCTTTTTTATCCCAAACATCGTGTAAAAAGGATAGAGCTTCCTCATAAGTCAGATGTTTTTTTATCACATTAGGATAAGTTTCAATCACATCATCACATCCCAAACGTTTCAAAGCTGTGCTACCTTTTTTTCCATAACAGAAAACAAAAACATTCTTGCCTTCTTTTTTCAGTTCTTGGATACGTTTTTTAGCCTCTTTAGCAATTTGTGAATTGTAACTTCCGCAAAGACCTCTATCAGAAGATAAGACAAAAAGCACATAAGTTTGTGGATTTTTCGGCTGCACTAATGTTGATGGCAATAAAAATGAAATACCCTTTTCTTGTTCTTCGGATTTTAATTCACAAAGAACATTTTTAATCTGTTTAATCAACATAGTCTGAAAGAGTTCACTTTTATCCAAAGTCAACTGAGCGCGACGAAATTTAGATGCCGCCACCATTTTCATCGCTGAAGTAATTTTTTGAGTAGACTTAATACTTTCAATTCTCGTACGAAGTTCTTTTAAGCCCGCCATAACAACAATCCTTTCTATGCAACCATAAAGAAAACGACCAAACTCACATTAGGAACAAAGCCGAAGCTCAGCTCCTAATGATAAGAAATATTAAGCCGCTTCTTGAGCTGTTTTTTTCTTATAAGCATCCAGAGTTTGCTTCATGAAATCCGTAAGAGATTTTTCCAATTCTTCAGAAATTACCTTTTGTTCACGAATTTCTTTTAAGATACTGCTCTTTTCGCGTTTAATAGTTTCAAGCATAAATTGCTCAAAATCCTTGACTTGTGCAACTTCCAATCCGTCTAAGAAGCCACGTGCGCCGGCAAATAAAGAAATAACCTCTTCTTCCATAGGAAGCGGATGATAAACCGGTTGTTTCAATAATTCCGTCAAACGCACACCTCTTTCCAACAATTTCTTCGTAGCAATATCTAAATCCGAAGAAAATTGTGAGAAAGCAGCCATTTCACGATATTGAGCCAAATCAAGTTTCATTGTACCCGCAACTTGTTTCATGGCTTTAACTTGTGCTGCCGAACCAACACGACTTACGGAAATACCAACATTAACCGCAGGACGAATACCTTGATAGAATAATCCCGTTTCCAAGAATATCTGACCATCGGTAATAGAAATCACGTTAGTCGGAATATAAGCAGAAACGTCTCCGGCTTGCGTTTCAATAACAGGCAAAGCTGTCAAGGAACCGCTACCATGAGCTTCATCAAGTTTTGCCGCGCGTTCAAGCAATCTTGAGTGCAGATAGAACACATCACCTGGATAAGCTTCACGCCCAGGCGGACGACGTAAAAGCAAAGACATTTGACGATAAGCCGTAGCTTGTTTAGATAAGTCATCATAAAAGATAACTGCATGCATACCACGATCACGGAAATATTCACCCATCGCGCAACCTGCGTAAGGAGCGATATATTGCAATGGAGCAGCATCCGAAGCGGTAGCCGCAACCACAATAGTGTAATCCATTGCACCGTAATCTTTAAGGGTTTTAACGACTTGCGCAACGGTTGAGCGCTTTTGCCCAATAGCAACGTAAATACAAAATAGTTTTTCTTTATCGTTTTTAGCTGCATCATTAACAGATTTTTGGTTGATAATTGTATCAACGATAATAGAGGTTTTACCAGTTTGTCTGTCACCGATAATCAACTCACGCTGTCCACGTCCGATAGGGATAAGCGAGTCGATAATTTTAAGTCCTGTTTGAACCGGTTCATGAACACTACGACGTTCAATAATTCCAGGAGCTCTCGTTTCAACATTAGCAAATTCTTTTGCTTTTATAGAACCTAAACCATCAATAGGCTGACCTAGAGCATCAACCACGCGTCCGAGTAATTCTTTTCCGACTGGTACGCTAATGATTTTATTAGTACGTTTAACGATATCGCCTTCTTTAATTTCAGCATCAGAGCCAAAAATAACCACACCAACGCTGTCCTCGCCGAGGTTAAGGGCCATTCCCTTAACGCCGGATGAAAACTCAACCATCTCATTATATTCGACGCCTGTCAACCCGTAAACGGTAGCAATACCATCACCAACCGAAAGAACACGACCAACTTCTTCCATATCAGGATTAAAGTTATAGTGCTCTATTTTTTCTTTGAGAATATTGGAAATTTCTTCTGCTTTCACAGCCATATCAGTTTCCTTTCTTCACCATAAAAATTTGAAAAAAACATTATTTAACATTACCTCCGCCTAAAAGAGCATTCATTCGTTTCAGTTTTGTTTGCAATGTATCATCAATTAAAAAGGAATTAAAGTTTATTCTTAATCCGCCTAATACCGCCCTGTTGACCAAATATTTAAGTTTAATCTTAGAGTTCAGTTTATCTTCTAAAACAGAATGTAATTTTTTGTCTTGAGCGTCAGATAAGGCAACTGCAGTTTCCACAGTTACTTCAACAATTCCTTTATCTTGATAATAGAGTTTAATAAACTCATCAAGGATAAATTCTAGCAAAGCAATTCGTCCGTTCTGAGCTATTAATAATAGCGTATCGGTAGAAATATCAGAAAGTTTAATCTTTTTAGCCACAGTTTTAATAATGGTCTGTTTAATAGTATCATCATCAATCGGAGCTGCTAAAATATTCCAAGTTTCTTTATTTTGCGCATAAGAAGCCTGCAATAATTGTACTTCATCAAATACTTTATCTTCAATTTTTTTATCTTTAGCGGCATTAAACCAAGCATTTGCATAATTTGCTGCGATTTTTAATTTTGAATATTTTTGCATTTATAACAACCTAAATTAAAAGCCTCTGTAAATAGTTTACAACTAATCACTTAAACTACGATTACTACAAAATTACTTATTTTAAATTAAAATTTCCACCACTAAACAAATTTTTTCACAATGAAATTGCAAAAAAAGGTATGGAAAAAGGTATGGATATTTAAATAGAAAAAAAGCTGACTATAACAAGTCAGCTTTAAGTAGTAAAAAATCATTTACGAAACGGCATCATTGCACCGATGCTTGTCAACAATAAAAAAGACAGTTTGGGAGAAAGCTTCGGACTGAGATATTCTTTCCCCAAATTATCATAAAGAGTACCTTCTGTAATAAACCAACCGTTTCTAAGCACACAGACGTGCGAAGAATTGGTAAAAAGTAATCTTTCTTTTTTATTATTGTAAACTCCGGCAATGTCGCCGTCTTTGGAATTAAGTACCGACATAAAAAAGAAACCGTTGGAAAAAACTTCTGCGGTTCTTAAATTCTGCCCAATACAATTACCTTTGTCATCATATAAGGCAAGAGATTCGTTAAGCGACTTCCTGTACCAACCATTATGATAAAGTTCAGTATCTTTAGAAAAAGTCGCTAAACATTGTCCTTCCTTATCCCAAATAGCTTTTCGACCATCTTTTTTTACCAGCATGAATTTACCGTCTGCTGTTTTAACAATTTTTTTAATTGCGCCATAATACATTTTTTGAAATCCATTATAGAGCAAAATGGCTAAATTGTTTTTTAATATAACGGCAAACCAACCATTTTGCAGGTCAACAGCCTTTTTGATAAGACCTTTATACAACATCTTCATATTTGCTGGTAGGTCTACTTTAATAAATAAATTTTTCATAATGATAAAATTTAAACATAAAATAATAAAAAATCTATCCAAAATATAACAGAATTTCCACTTTCTGTCAATGGGAATTTACAAAAAAACAAGGCTACATAAACGAGTAGGGGTTAACATCAATATCAACACGAACATTGCTTTTTATTTTGACCATGGCAAGCCATTTTTTGAGTACATTTTGAATATTGACGTTGCGTGCCGTTTTAAGGAGCAAACGATAACGATAACGTCCCCGAAGTAGGTTCATAGGAGCAGGGGCGGGACCAAGTGTTTCAATAAGTTCTGTGTTAGGGGCGCATTTACCAAGATAATAAGCAGCCGCTTCAGCTGCTTGTTGATTAGTGGAAGAAACAATCAGTGCTGCCAATTTTCCATACGGTGGCATATGTAAGAGCCTTCTGGAGCTTTTTTCAATTTCTACGAATTTATCACGGTCATGTTCAATAACCGCCTGTAAAACCAAATTGTCAGGATAGAGTGTCTGCAAATAAACCGTTCCCTTTTTTTCGCCACGTCCGGCGCGACCGGAAACCTGCTCCAAAAGCTGAAAAGTCTGTTCGCTTGAGCGTAAATCGGTTCCAAGTAACCCGAGGTCAGCATCCACAACACCCACCAGTGTCAAATCTGGGAAGTTGTGTCCTTTGGCTAAAATTTGTGTTCCGATAAGAATATCAACTTCTTTATTGGCGGTATGATGGATAACCTCTGAAATTTGTTTGTAGTTTGTTGTAATATCGCTGGAAAGAATAGCGGTGCGTGCTTGCGGAAAACGGTTACGAACTTCTTCGGCGATTCTCTCAACTCCTGGACCGCAAGCGGTTAAACCATCTTCCGAGCCGCATTCGGGGCAACGTTTAGGCGTAAACATTTTAAATCCACAATGATGACAGATAAGCTCACCGGTTATTCTATGTTCGGCAAGCCAAGCGGTACAGTGCGGGCATTGTATTCTGTGTCCGCAATCACGACAGATAAGCAAAGGTGCGTAGCCACGACGGTTTAAGAAAAGCATGGATTGTTCGCCACGTTGCAGATTATGACCAAGTTCTTCAACCAAAGTCGGAGCCAAAAAAGAAACACCCCACGGACCTTTTTGCGGTTTATCTTTTTTTAGATCAATAATTTTAATTTCAGGTAAGACCGCTTTAGCAAAACGTTTGGTCAAACGGACGCAGTCATATTTTCCTTCTTCAACATTAACCAAAGTCTCCAAGTCTGGTGTAGCTGTAGAAAGGATAACGGGAATTTTTTCCAAATGAGCACGCAAAACTGCCATATCGCGTCCTTGATAAGTAACCAAACTTTCTTGTTTAAACGAGTGGTCGTGGCTTTCATCCACAACAATAATTCCCAAATCGGCAAAAGGTAGGAAGAGTGCGGAGCGTGCGCCAACAACCACTTTTGCTTTATTGAGTGCAACTGCTTTCCAAGTTTTGGCTTTATCTTTAACGCTGACTTCCGAATGCCAGATAAAAGGAGTAACGCCAAAACGTACCTCAAAACGTCTGAGCCATTGAGAGGTTAAAGATATTTCCGGAACCAAAACCAAAACTTGTTTACCAAGAGCCAGTGCCTCAGCAACGGCTTCAAAATAAACCTCTGTTTTGCCAGACCCTGTAACACCATCAAGCAGAGTGGCGGAAAAACCGTTGTTGACTTTACGAACCAAAATATCAGCAGCGTTTTGTTGTTCAGAAGTCAGCTGAGTATGTTTGCTTAAATTAACAATTTGTTCTTCGGCATCTTCGTTGACAAGAACATCTTTTTTATAGAGAAATCCATGTTTTATCATAGCGGAAATAACCGCTTCACTAACACCTGTCTCCGTTAAAATTTGTTCTTTCTCAGCTTCAAATCCATTACTCAAAAAATCAAATACGGCTTTTCTTGCTTCTGTAATACGAATACCATCAAGATTCTCATTTTTGATGTTTAATCCATAAAGCGTAATTTTTTGCTTAGGTAATTGATTGCTTTTAAGTCCTAAGACCATTTTAAGAACCAAACCGATAGGGGCGAGGTTGTATTGAGCTGTTTTCTGAATAAAAGTCATCAAAGGATGAGAAAGTTTAGGTAGATTAATAACCGATTTAATCGGTTTTATTTTAGAGGAAGGAATATCGGCGGTTTTCCCGATTTTCCAAATAATCCCCACCAAATCTTCACGCCCGAACGAAACTTCAACCATTTGCCCGATAATTAATCCGTCATCTGCGGCATAATCAAAGACATCATCAAAAGGCAAAGGAAGAAGTACGCCGTAAATAGCCATAGAAACTAAGCTCCGATAACCAAAGTCTGACCATCAAGTTTAACTTGTACACCGCTCCCGTCCAAATAAGCCAAGAGATAAATAAGCGGTGCGTACGAAGAAGGATTTTCCTCAGGCTTTTCGCCACTAAGTATGTGAGTAATATTTTCTAATTTTGTCTGATTAAGAGGAGCAGGTGAGGTTGGTTGAATAAGTAAAGCTTCATCTGTTTGTGCAACTGTAATCTTACCACCTTTAACAATAGTATCAGCCATAATCATTACTGCCGGCATAACTAATTTATAGATTTTGGGCGTAGAAATTCTAAAATCAGCATCAATGGGGTAATTGGGATTACCTAATGTAGAGAGATAATCAGTAGAAATTATAATCAATTCATCTAAAGATTTAACAGTTGCGTTTGACAAACCAAAACAGAGTCTAAAAAATTTGAGTCTTTTACTTAAAACCTTGGAGCTAAAATTTAAAATATCAAAAATATCTCCTTTATCACCATCATCTTCATCATCAAGTAATTCAAGCGCGTTAGATACCGCTCCGATATTCCCGATAAGGTCATGAGACAATCTTGTTGCGATAAGTTCCGATAAATAAACATTGTCGTTACTCATATTAAAAATCTTTCCAATTAAAAGCTTTCATTAACAAACTAAATTACGCCCAATATGCCATCAAAGCATTTAAAAAAACGTTTAAAAAGTATAATATTGCGTATTGGCAAAACGAGTATCTTCATTAAGCATACGAGCAGTATCTAAATCTTTAAGCAGTGGGTCAGCAAGTTCTAATTGTCCCGTAGAAGCTCTAAGATAAGGTTTTTTCCCGCCTAATCCCCATTTTACTTCGGTTTCATTATCCGGTTTACCATATTTTAAATCAACTCTGCGCCAAAAATCAAAAATTTTAATATTGTTCAGATAAATATTTTTAGAAGCCTTGCTGTCATTAAAAGGGATAGAGCTTTTGTAAAAAATTCTATGAGCCAAATTATCTGTAAAAGTAGATGTAAAATAAACTTCAATACTTTCACGAGTGATATAGCGATTATAAGTTTGGTGTTCTATGAATTGAAATCCGTTTTCTTTAGCCACCATTGTTGCGCATGCATTAAGTCGTTCAAAACCAATAACTCCATGTAGACGACACAATTCTTCGCTCCGCCATTTAATAAAGTTTGGAATTTCTAATTTTTCTTGGATTTTTCGGTATCCTTGAGCTGTAAGAGTATCTTCAATTTCCTTAGGAGACATTCTGAGCTTAACATTAGAAATATCAAAATAAGCGGCATTGGAACGTCTATTTTGTAAAACGTGTTCTATACGTTTAGCATCAGCTTCTTTTTCTTTTTCATTTTGTTCATTAAAAATTTCACTAGTACCTTTGGATATAAGACTTTTAAGCCAACTTTCAGATTCTTCGGATTCAGTGTTCTGAGTTTCTTTCTTTTTCTCAGATTTAGATAAATTGTCGGTTAAGGATTCAGAAATATCAACAGCAGATTTATTTTTTTGTTTCTGAGAATTTTGCGCTCCTTCAGCTTTCTTTTCAAACAAGAGTAAATCCATTTCGGACTGCGCAAAAGCTTGCGGAAAATACCAAGATGTTCCGCAATATAAAACTAAGATAAAAGTTAACAGTCTGTTTTTACTCATTTCCTAAACCCATTTTACGCCATTATAACAAACTTTTTTTAAAAATCATCTAATTTTTAGTATTTACAAACCGAAGAACAATCTATATAACCGAAAGACAAATATAAAAGACATCAAATAAAGAGGAAAAGAAATGTCCGAACAAGTAAATGTCATAGGCGGCGGTTTGGCTGGTGCGGAAGCCGCATGGCAGTTGGCCACAAGAGACATAAGCGTAAAACTGTATGATATGAAACCGCACAAGCGCTCTCCTGCGCATAAAAGTGACGGTTTTGCAGAGTTAGTGTGCTCCAATTCGCTTCGTTCGGATGATGCGATGTATAATGCGGTGGGTTTGTTGCACCAAGAAATGCGTCAAGTAAAGTCTCTAATTATGGAAAGTGCGGATAAAAATAGAGTTCCGGCCGGTGGAGCATTGGCCGTGGATAGAGAAGGGTTTTCCACCTATATAACCGAAAAACTGCAATCCCATCCGTTAATAGAAATAATAGCAAAAGAAATAACCGAGTTACCTAAACCGGAAGAAGGATTAAGTATTATTGCGACGGGGCCTCTAACTTCAGGCGCTTTAGCCTCTAGTATTTCAGACGCAATTGGTGGAGAAAAATTATCTTTTTATGATGCCATTGCTCCGGTCATTTATAAAGAAAGCATAGATTTCGAAAAGGCATGGTACCAATCGAGATATGACAAGGGGGATAAGTTTGATTATATCAACTGCCCATTGGATAAAGAGCAATATTATGCTTTTGTAGAAGAATTGTTGGCAGGTGAAAAGATTGAATTTCACGACTTTGAAACGCCGACATATTTTGATGGCTGTTTGCCGGTTGAGGTTATGGCAGAACGGGGTAAAGATACATTAATGTATGGTCCGATGAAACCGGTTGGGTTGACCAATCCACATACAGGAGAGCGTCCTTATGCCGTTGTACAATTAAGACAAGATAACAAAGAAGATACTTTGCGCAATATGGTAGGATTTCAAACCAAATTAAAGCATGGTGAGCAAATGCGTATTTTTCGCACGATACCGGGGTTGGAAAATGCCGTTTTTGCAAGACTTGGCGGAATTCATAAAAATACGTTTATTAAATCACCGATTCTCTTGGATGAATTTTTAAGATTAAAAACAATGCCTCATATAATGTTTGCCGGACAAATAACTGGCTGTGAGGGATATGTTGAGAGTGCATCAGTCGGTTGGTTGGCAGGGTATTTTGCCGCAGAAATAATAAAAGGCAACACGCCAAGTTTGCCGCCCCGAGAAACGGCTTTCGGATGCCAACTGGCACATTTGCAAGACGATACGGATATTGAACATTATCAGCCGATGAACATTAATTTCGGACTGTTTCCTGAATTGCCGAAAGTAGAAACAGCTAAAGGTAAGTTGCGTTATTTAAAAGGAACGGAAAAGAAAGCCGCATTATCAGTCCGCGCCTTAAAGTCATTGGAGGAATGGCTAAATGAAATCAAGTGTTAATCAGACACAAAAACAGAACGAAACCAGTATACAGATAAATGATTTTCCCGAGCTGGAAAAAGTAAAGAAAAAAATGGAAAGACTTCCTCCTTTATCGTTGTTTTTATGCCTGATACCTAAGAAGGAGAGAACATTTTTTATAAAATATTTACGCTATATTCGGCAATTATCCAAACGAGGTCTGGGAGAGAAAAAAATCCATAAAAAAAGCTTCAACTATCTGTATCGTGCCATAAGTGACAGACAATGGAGCGAAAAAAATCTGTTGGGATATTTACAAAAAGAATTTATAGCAAGAAATCTGTCGCTATCATTATTGTTAGAACCGTTGGATGGTTTTGAATGGATGTCAAAAAATCTGTATCCACTGGAATTGACGGAGGCGTCGCCGATAGGTTTACAAATTATTTCTCCAATAACCAGAATGGTGGCGGTATTGAATAATCAGACACCGCCGTTTTATCAACCATTTTCTAGTTTAGCGTTTTTGTATGTTATCCGCTATGTGCAAGAATATTCAAGTTTGCGTATAATGTTGAAAAAAGCTGGCGTTAGCACCGGAGATAAAAAAATAAGTCAACGCTTGGAGAAGGGACTAAAAGAGGTGCGTCAACTGTTGAGTGTGACCAAAGGCCTTGTTTTTCGCATCAAAATCGGTTTTTTTATTGGCTTGAATGCACTTTTGACTAAAAAAATGATAAAAAAAGTGAATTTTTTAATTTATGTTAACGCATTTTTATATGGTTTGGGATACAATCTGACCACAAAAAATCGAACTAAGAATATGAAAATCAGATAAATATTTCGAATAAGAGGAAAGAAAATGAGCTCCATAGGACGAATTGTCAGAAAAAATCATTCCGCGGTATTTTGGTGCACCAGACACTATCCGAAAGCCAAACGAGAGGCGGTATATACATTATATGCGCTCGTTAAGCATTTTGACGATTTAAGTTCAAGTTCTTTGCCTGAAAAAGAAAAGGGAGATATTTTAGCGGCATGGCAACGAGAAGTTTCAAATATTTATGATAAGAAAGTTCCAGAAACAGATATCGGTCGTCGCATTTATAAAAATTGTATGCGTTTTAAATTTTCACGAGAAAATTTAGAAACTATTTTATCTAGTTTCGCTATGGATTGTCCGAAACCTCTGTTTCGCCCGTCAATAGATGAGTTTGAGACTTATTGCCGAGGAGTATCTGAAATTCCAAGTTATCTAATCCTAAAAGTTATAGGAGATTTTGATGAAGATACCACAATGGAATTAGGCAAACAAATCGGGCGTGCGGTGGAAATAACCAATATCTTAAAAAATATCAAAGAAGATGCTATAGGTGGCCACATGTATATTCCAGATGAATATTTAAGAGCAGCGGAAATTGATGAAGGATTAGCCGCCAAAGATATTTTGATACATAAAAATTTATATGTAGCTCGTCAAAAGTTGGCAAATATGGCACGTCAGGCATATACAGATGCGTACAGATTGTTAGAAGAAAAGCATAACCGTAATTCTAAGCCGATAGTGTATATGCTGAATTTATATCATGCATATTTTGAACTTATGGATAAGCGTGGTTGGGAAATTATTTCTCCCAAACCTGAATTAAAATTAAAAGATAGATTTAAGCTGATAATACGTGCATTATTTAATAAAAGCAAAAGCTGTTAAAAAAAAGTCCAGATAATAGTCGTTGATAACCTATGAAAAACTTTTGCGAACAAAGCAAAAGTATCTAAACTTATATTCTGAAAATCAACCAAAGGGATAAGATGAAAAAAAGAAGTTTAGAATTAGCCACAATACTCAGTATAATAGCTACGACAACATTACCACTAATCTGTCGAGCTGAGGAAAATATAGACAAAATAGTGGCGACAAGCGAAATTGATGTAGATAATTCGGCTACTCAACAAACATTTCCAGAGCAAGGATTATGGACCGCCAATATAAAGCGTATCGGTATTGAATATATGGAACACAGTGTAACTAATAAAGAAGATCCTTATTATCCGGATACATATAATGCTGATGAAGAAAGTAATATCGGCGGTGTTTTTGATGGAAACATAACGTTTGAAAAAGAAAGCATGGTTTGGATAAATGGCTTATACGCGATATACAGCAAATCAAAAACTACCGAAGATGGAGAAACCAGTGAAAATGAAAAAGATGACGAGATATTGCTTTTTACGGACTATACCAAAAAAGTTTGGCATTTGGATGAAGGCTCAATAGGACCGTTTGCATATTTGGGATACGAAACGGAATTCACGGATTTTGATTTAGAAGGAAGCAGTTATCGCACGCAAATTTTACGCGGTAAGACCGGTTTGAAATTTTACGACGGACAATATTTTAAGCAGATGTATATAGCTGTTGTCGAAGAAGATGACATGACCTATGATAAGGACAATATGAAAACTGGTGCTGAAGTCGGTTATGAATTTAATTATCCGATAAATCAACAAACATCATTTGTATCTGAAGGTTATTATCGCCATTTTTTTAGCTATAGTCAGTATGAAGCAACGGATTTTGAGTATAAATTGAGCCTGAATAACCGTATTGAAACCAAACTTGTCGGAGATTTATATTTAGCCCCATTTTACAATTATGAATTAGCCAAGACTAGAGGCGCGTCAAAATCCCGCGCTCAGAGTACATTCGGACTATCATTAAATTACAATAAAAGTTTTGAGATTTTTAAATAAGGAGAAAAGAGATGAATTTTACATATTATATACCGACAAAAATCTTATTCGGGAGAGGGCAGTTAGGAAATCTACATAAAGAAAAACTTCCAGGGAAGAAAGCTCTGATTGTCACCACAAACGGACGCTCGGTAATTGATAACGGTTACCTGGCAAGAACAGAAGAAGAACTTAATGCAGCTGGTATAAAATATGTATTATATAATAAAATTACAGCCAATCCAGACAGAAAAGAAGTAATGGAAGGAGCAGAACTGGCTCGTAAAGAAGGTTGTGATTTTGTCTTGGGATTAGGAGGAGGATCTCCGATAGATGCATCGAAATCTATTGCAATCATGGCAACTAACGAGGGGGACTATTGGGATTATATGAAAAGAGGAACCGGAAAAGGTAAGCCGATAACCCAAAAGCCATTACCAATAGTCGCCATAACCACAACAGCCGGTACCGGAACGGAAGCAGATCCATGGACAGTAATCAGCAATGCGGAAACCGAAGAAAAATTTGGATTTGGTATAGAAGAAACATTTCCGGTTTTAGCAGTTGTTGATCCGGAATTAATGTTAAGCGTTCCCAAGAATTATACAATTTATCAAGGATTTGATGCGTTATTTCATAGTTTAGAGGGATATTTGGCAAATATTGCTACACCGATAAGTGATATATTCGCCTTAAAAGCAATAAGTTTAATTGCTCAAAATTTGCCATTAGCCGTTTTTGACGGAAAAGATATGAACGCGCGTGAAAATATGGCTCTGGCAAATACATTATCTGGCATGGTTGAGAGTACGTCAGGGTGTATTTCCGAACATGCTCTAGAGCACGTTTTGAGTGGAGCCTATAAAAATTTGCCACATGGTGCTGGTTTAATTATGTTAAGTGTGGCTTACTTTAGTAAGATTGCAGAAAAGCATTGCTGTGGCGAGAGATTGATTGATATGGCAAAAGCCATGGGCAAAAAGGAAGCCAAAATGCCTGAAGACTTTATTGAAGCCTTAAAAGATTTACAGAAAGCATGCGGTGTGGATAATTTGAAAATGAGCGACTATGGTATAGAAAAATCACGCTTAAAGGAATTTGCTCAAGCTGCTAAAACGCAAAATGCTGTATCGTTTTTATTAGACCCGTGTGATTTAAGCGTAAAGGATTGCTTGGATATATACGAAAAATCATATAAATAAGAGAGGCGCGGAAATGGGATATTTAGAGTTGGAAAAAAGTCTTAAAACCAAACTAAAGAACATGGATAAAAGTTATTTGCGAGCGTTTCTGATAGCTTTTGGCATTGTGAACATTGTCTTTTTGTTTCACACAATAAACTTTATGTTTGGCGACCATGATTGGAATTATATCCGAAGCGGAACATATTGGAGTGAAGGCTCTTTTGAAGGGCGTCCGCTGCATTTTGTGTTGCAAAGTATCTTTTTTGATGGTCAGATTTTGCCGGTTCTGAATAATCTCATTTCCTTCGCGGCTTTAGTCCTAGGCGGGATAATACTTGCCAAATATTGGAAGTTACCGCTAACGACTTTTAATTATGCGGTGTTTGCCACTTTTTTCGCTGTTTTGCCTTATACGTTGGTGTGGCTCTACTATGCCAAAGATACACTGATAAATTTAAGCTTACCGCTTATAAGTGTCGGTGCATTGATGATGGCAGAAAAAAAGGAAGGAAAACCCAAATGTCTCTGGCATATCGGCGCGGTAGTATTAATGTTGTTTTCCTTTTCGTCATATGCGGCCGTCATCAATTTTTATGGGGTGTGCCTCATCGGGAAAGTGTTGGTAGAATATGTGGAAGATAAAAATTTAAGCGGAATTATTAAGAATAAACTGGCAGTTATGGCCGATATCCTCATCGCGCTGATAGGCTACAAAATCGTTATTAGCTTTGCTTCATTAACCTCAAACTACAATACGCAAATGATAAGTCTTGATTATCTGCCGACAAAGTTAGGGGAAACCTTCAAGGTGATGTTCACACAGTTTATAACGCCGCTGCCGTTTATGGAATATAAATATAAAATTATTCTGCTGGCGGTCACAGTATTGGGTGTGATAGCCTTGATGCTGAAAGGCTGCATAAAAAAACTCCCAATTTTGATAATAGGGATGGCGGGAATGTTATTTGCTTCTAAAATAGCATACTTTTTAGCAGAAGAAAGAGGACAAGTTTTGGCAGAAATGGAAAATTTTGCATTTGTACCGAGACTTGATTTTTATGGATTAGCACTGATATATGCCTTTGGCGCACGGTTGTGCTTAGAGTTTTATAATAACCGATATACAAAAAAGCTAATAGGGGGAGTATTGGTTATTGTAACATTTATGTCTTGCGTGCGTGATGTATATGCTCAAAAGGTGTGGAAATTAGGTTTTGATGCAGAAATGAAAGCGCATGAACGCATTGTTTCCAGATTAGAAGAACAACCGTTCTTTTCCGCCCACCGAAAATATCGCTTATTGCAAATAGGGAGTTTGGCACTGCGAGAAAATTATTATCGTAAAGCAAATAAAGAGGCAACCAGTTTGGATTTGTTAGAGACCTCCTATACGCCGGAATTTATGTCCCGCATAGTATATAATTTCTATTATCCGGAAGATGTCTTTTATGATAACGCAGTGGTCGGCCAATTATCTAAAAAAGGTCAAGATTTTATCAGAAATGAAGCAGCGGTCTGGCCGTCTCGGAAGTCAATTTACATAGATGGCGATATCGTGATAATCGTCCTAACCGAAGAAGGTTTAGACAAGGCTAAATCGCTCTTATATTTCTAAAAAAAATCATTTAAAAGCAAAAAGAAAAGATGGATTTCTCCATCTTTTCTTTAACTAAAAAACAGTAAATTACCTTATTATTTCAAAAGCTCACAAACCTTTTCGTAAGAAGGATAATTTCCACCCTGACAACCAAGCAAAGCATAAGTAGGCGTGGATGTGAAAATCTTTTGTGCTAAGGTTTGCAAGTCTTGAGCGGAAATAGCCTCAATTTTCTCAACAATTTCCGAAGTCGGAATAACGCGTTTAAAGAGCAACATTTGTCTTGCGATAATTTCAGCTGTGGTAGAAGAACTTTCCAAAGACATCAAAAGACTGGCCTTAATCTGCGTTTTAGCTCTTTTAAGCTCCGTCTCCGAAACTTTTTCATTCATTAGCTTTTTAATTTCGGTAACAACCACCGGCAACAATTCATCCAATTCTTTAGGTGTCGTTCCCGCATAAATACCAAAAATACCGGCATGCTTCAAAGCTTGATTAAAGCTGTTGATTGTATAAACCAAACCACGTTTTTCGCGAATTTCTTGGAACAATCTGGAGGACATTCCTCCACCGAAAATGGTGGATAAAACAGAATAGTTATAGTAATCTCTATCCATATAAGAAGCACCCTTAAAGCCAAGAACCAAATGGGTTTGTTCAATATCTTTACATTCCACCCGTCCGCCGCCGACATAAACTTGCTTATCTTCAACAAAGTCAACATGCTGCGGTAACGCACTCATTCTCTGTTCAATCATTTTCACAAAGTCATCATGATTAACGCGCCCCACGGCAACAGCAACCATATTATCGGCAGTATAGTGCGTATGCATATAGGCAAGCATCCGTTCTTTTGTAAAACTTCTGACATTTTCAACACTGCCCAAAATAGTCCGCCCCGAAGCCTGATGCGGAAAAGCAGCTTCTTGGAAATAATCAAATACAAGGTCATCAGGCGCATCAACAGATTGCTTAATTTCCTGCACAACGACTTCTTTTTCTTTTTTCATTTCGCCGGCATCAAACGTCGGATCCGTGATAAAATCACAAATAACGTCCGCTGCTAATTCCAAGTCATCTTTGAGCATTTTCGCATAAAAGCAGGTAAAATGTCTGGATGTATAAGCGTTTGTAGCGCCGCCGACATTTTCAATATCTTCGGAAATCTGCAAAGAAGTTCTCTTTTTTGTTCCCTTAAAAACCATATGCTCAATAAAATGGGAAATCCCGTTATCCTCTTCCGATTCGGCAGCAGCTCCGGTATTCACCCAGACACCCAAAGAAACAGTTTCAATTTGTGGTCTTTCCGCGGTAATAACTTTTAAACCGTTAGATAAAGTCGTTTGTTTAATTTCCATAACACCAAAACTTCACAAAAAAAATTACAACAGATACTTAAGTTCAAACAGTATAATCACGCTTAAAAATAAATCAATAGAATAGATAAACCAAAACACTTAAATTTTTTTTAATTTTGTATTATGTATAAGAAAGAAACAAAACGAACCAAAGGAGAGTAAAAATGAAGAAGATGCCAAGATTTGCAATGATATTATCCGGATGCGGCCGTGCCGACGGATCAGAAATTCATGAAACGGTAACTGCTATGTTAGCCATCTCGGATGCAGGTTGCACCTATGATTGTTATGCACCGAATATTGAGCAAGCTGTTGTGATAAATGGTTTGACATCGGAAAAGACCTCAGAGCGCCGTAATGTATTGGTAGAATCCGCCCGTTTGGCCAGAGGCGATATAAAAGATATCAGCGAATTAGATTTAAGTGCGTATGATGCAATTTTATTGCCGGGTGGTCTGGGTGCCGTAACGAACTGGTGTGATTTTGCCAAAGCCGGGATAGAATGTCGGGTAGAAAATTCTATCAGTCGCGTGTTGGAAGAAGCCTATAAGCAAAAGAAGGTTATCGGAGCGATGTGCATTGCGCCCGTAATTGTGGCCAAAGTTTTGGGTAAATATGGCATTACCGTCACAATAGGGAACGATAAAACAGTCGCAAAGTCCATAGAGGCAACCGGAGCCCATCAGCAAGACACCAAAGTGGAAGATGCGTGTGTCGATGTTAAAAATCGCATCGTAACCACACCGGCTTATATGTTGGCAAGTAATATCACAGAGGTGAACAAAGGAGCAAAAGCTTTGATAAAGGCGATGTTAGAGTTAGTTAAATAAAGCCTCTTAGTATCAGAAAAAGAAAAAAGCGTAGAGTGGATTCTGCGCTTTTTTTATAGATGCCGTATTGACAAAAATCAAAAAAAGTCATACATCAAAAGCCGTAAAATTAATCATTTAAATATAGATATGTATGGAAAAGTATGATTTAATGTCAGATAAAGCGCAAAGCTTTATCAATCCGCAGGAAGTCAGCTTCGCGCTGAGTTACGCCAAAAAGTATTGTAAAGATCCTTTCATGGTGAACTACATTTTGGACAAAGCCCGCACCAAGCATGGTCTGACCCATCTTGAAGCCGCCGTATTGCTCCTATGTGAAAATGAAGATATCAATCACCAAATTTTCAAGCTGGCCGAGCAGATAAAAGAAGCCTATTATGGCAATCGCATTGTTCTGTTTGCGCCGCTATATTTGAGCAATTATTGCGTGAACGGGTGTACATATTGCCCATATCATTCTCAAAACCAACACATTTTCCGCAAAAAAATGACTCAAGAAGAGATAAAAGCGGAAGTGATAGCTTTGCAGGATATGGGGCATAAGCGCTTAGCGTTAGAGGCCGGAGAACATCCGGTTATGAATCCTCTGGAATATATTCTTGAGAGTATAGATACGATTTATGGCATCAAACACAAATCAGGCGCTATTAGGCGCGTGAATGTGAATATAGCAGCAACAACCATAGAAAACTATCGTCGTCTGCATGCAGCCAAAATTGGTACCTATATTTTGTTTCAAGAAACATACAACAAAGAAGATTATGAACGCTTGCATCCAAGAGGACCGAAAGCAAATTATGACTGGCATACGGAAGCAATGGATAGAGCAATGCAAGCGGGCATTGAAGATGTCGGTTTAGGCGTGTTGTTCGGGTTACATAACTATGCTTCGGAATTTGTAAGTTTGTTGATGCACGCAGAGCATTTAGAGACGGTGTATGGAGCAGGGCCTCACACCATAAGTGTTCCGAGATTATGTCCGGCAGATGATATCAAAACGACAGATTTTGAAAATGCTCTACCGGATGAAATATTCTTAAAAATCATTGCCTTACTCCGTATTTCTGTACCATATACGGGATTGATAATTTCCACCCGAGAAGGTAAGAGGATAAGGGAAAAAGCTCTGAGGTTAGGAATATCACAAATCAGCGGTGGCTCAAAAACCAGTGTGGGAGGGTATGCATCACATGAAGCTGAGCCGGATAGTTCACAGTTTGAAATTTCGGATAATCGAAGTTTGGATGAAGTTGTGCGCTGGTTAATGGAGCAAAATTATGTTCCGAGTTTTTGTACATCATGCTATGGCAATGGGCGTGTTGGGGAAGACTTTATGGAAATATGTAAGAAGCAGCAAATCCATAATTTCTGTACACCAAATGCTTTGTTGACGCTCAAAGAGTATCTTGACAATTATGCTACACAGGAAACCAAAACAGTTGGCGAAAAATTGTTGAAAAGAGAAATATCTGAGTTATCAGTAAATCAACGCAAAGTGTTACAAAAACGCATAAATTTGCTAAAAGAAGGCAAGGTCGTCTTTTTCTAAAGTAAAAGAATCCCGTTTAAACTATGAAGTTTAGACGGGATTTTGCTATATATAAAACTAAAAAAATAGATATAAAAAGAGGTCTACACGAAAAAGCTTGACAAATATATAAAAAAAGTTATTCTGTGACAGAATTTTATATATTTATGTCTAACTTTATTTTTCTTATATTATGGAACTGAATAAATTTTTCCAGAAACTCCTGATTAAATTCATGGGAGTGAAGCTATTTGTACGTTATGTACAAAAGCACCAATTAAACGATGAAATTGTGGATTATTTAATCCGCGAGAAAAAGATCTCACTCCTAATGGAGTATTCTAAGTATAATCAGTTATCATCATACCAAATGAGCTCTATATTGCACAGTTTTGGTGATGAACAAGAGCTGAATACAATGAAATTCGTGCAGAGCATTTTAAGAAATAATGTATTAAATGAGGCACAGCAAAATCTCATGGTATCCAAAAATGATGTATTATTTCTTGAAAGTTATCTATCGCCAAATGGGTATTATGATAATTCTCGGCGTTTTAAACGAGTTCCTGAGTATAACTATATTCAAGGAATGGTTAAATCAAATAAGACTGTGGGCATAGAAGTCTTTAAGGCATATGTAGATAACAATGCCAGCGATATCATGACCGATGATTTGTTGGATTTCTTAGTCAGTCAGTCAATAGACAGCTTTGCTGTTCGCTATCTTATTCAAAAAGCAAAGATGAGTAAAGAGCAAGAAGAAAAACTATTGGAAACAGCTCCAGAAGAGATGATTGCTCTTCGGATACAAGCCAATGAGCTTATATCCGACACATCGCAACAATTGCTCGTAAATAACTATTATGTGCTTGCCGAGAAATACTTTGACAAGTATGGTCTTCGATCAAAGGCGCAACAAGAGTTTTATGCGCGTCGCCATGTCAAATTGGAAGACGCCCATGCGGAAGAAGCGTAAGTATAAAAAATCCTCATTTCGTATTAAACGGAATGAGGATTTTTTCTTGCCAAATAGAAATAAATTTATAAACTATTATTAAAAAACGGAGGGTATATGGAAAAGTTTAAATTAAAAGAAACAATCGTTAGTGAACGTTTACTGCTGTTAAAACGCCAACATGAGCATGATGCAGAAATGTGGGAAGCGATTGAAGAGAGTAGAGAGTTTATCCGCGAGTACTTGTTTTGGGTAGATAAAACAAAGTCACTAAAAGATGTAATAAAGTCAACGGATATGTTCTTTAAGAAATGGGATGACGATGACGAATGGTGTTATGATATCTATAGCAGAGATGAGAATAGATTACTCGGCAGCATTGGTGTCCATAGCATTCAATTCATGAATCAATCAGCCGAATTAGGGTATTGGCTTCGTAAATCAGAAACGAAGAAAGGTTATATGACCGAAGCTGTCCATGCGGTGGAAAAAGAACTCTTTGAAGAAGGCATGCATCGCGTAACAATTTGCTGTGATGTAAATAATGTTAATTCAGCAAAAGTTGCAGAGCGTGCTGGTTATCTATTGGAGGGGATACAAAAAGAGGCAATGTATCATTATACAGGGTTACATGACCATGCAACGTATGTGAAATTCAGTCCGTATCCGATACAAGGGTTTTAGCCGTTATCACTAATTAGCAAAAGAAACACCGCATATCCGAGAGGGAAGGCGGTGTTTTTTTTGTTTAAGGAACAGATTAACCAATAATGGCTGTTCCGTAGTGCTTAATCAAAACATCTTTACTAACTCTCGCTTCAATACGAGGCGCAGAGAATACAAAATCCCCGTTTTCAAACTTGACTATCGCTGCAAAGAAGTTCTGCTTAGTGTTGCGGGCATGCGCATTGTGATGCATGATGCCTTGTTTCAAGTCGATATACTTACCTGAATGAGCAATAAGTATAACCGGCTCAAAGATAAAACCACCATCATCGTCGGCCGTTTCAGCAATGGCAAACGAAAGTAGCGTTTTATCAAAATTGTAAATATCTGCAAGACATTGCAACACAATGTAATGAGAGGCCTGTTTAACAGGATTAACTTTCTGATTTTTTTTACGAGGGGAAACAGCTTGGCAGTTCTGACCTCTAAGTTTTTTCTTGTTCATAAAAATAAAGATTTAGTGAAACATATGTATATAAAATACGAAAAACTATATAACACAAATAAAACTTTAATGCAACATATTTTTTGTCTATAAAAGTGTGATAATACATAGAAATAAGATAAGTGAGTATCAATTATGAGGAAAAGCAAGTTAAATAAAAAAATATTGACATAAAAATAAAATAACCATAATATCCACTCGCTATTTTTTTATAATTATAAAATTATTTTGCCATGGAAAAATTAATTACGATTATTGTTTCAGTAGGTTTTATCTCTGTAATGATGTTTACCACTCATGCGATAAGATATTGGATTCATAAACAGCGTCACTTATTTCGACAAAAGATACGAGATAAGTATATTGTAAGAGAGCCGCAAAAATTTCTGAGTTGGTCAAGCCGATTATCATTGATTGAAATTAAATATTTTTCAAGAGTACTTGACGGCGAGCATATAATAGAGAGGTTAAATGGTGTATTAACTGTAAAATAATCAAGTAGCGCGTTTCCTTAAAAATAGGGAAAAGCGCTTTTTTTGTATAAAAAAACTCCTCTCAAGAAACAAGTTCTAAAGAGGAGTTTCAAAAAGAAACTGTGATGTGTAATCAGCACTGATTAATAAGAACGTGCATAGATAACATCAAGTGTCGCACCAGCTTTTCCAGAAAGCAGACATTCGCCTTCTGTACCACTTTGATCAAATGGAATGCAACGAATAGTCAAACGCATTTCTTTCAATTTATCAAGAGTAGCTTCGTCACCTGACCATTTACCGCGAACAAAAGCAACTTTGGGAGCATTACCATTGTTATCCAAATAAACATTTGGATTAGCAAAGTAAGCTTCAAAATCTTTTGCGGTTTTAATGTTGGTGACAACGTTATGTTGCAAACGTTCCTGTGCACGTCTCAACATTATGTCTTGGATATTTTGCAATTTATCGGAAATTGAAGCCACAAAAGCGTCAACATCTTCAAAATTCTTCCAATCGCTACCGCTGATATTGATGCGGTTACGGAACATAACAGCATTTTTTTCCAAATCTTTAGCGCCGACTTCAACAATAATAGGAGCACCTTTACGAGTCCATTCCCACATCTTGTCAACAGCTTCTTTGGGACGATTGTCTAATTTAACGCGAACCTTTTCTCCACCAAAGAATTTATCTTTGATAGCGTTTTTAATTTTTTCGGCATAGGCGTTAATTTCATCCGTCTTGCTTTTATCTTTAAGAATAGGGATAATAACCACCTGATAAGGAGCCAGCTTCGGTGGAACACACATTCCTTCATCATCAGCGTGCGTCATAATTAAACCGCCGATAAGACGAGTAGAAACACCCCAAGAAGTTGTATAAGCGAATTCTTGTTCGTTATTAGAGTTAATGAAAGTGATATTTGCGGATTTTGCGAAGTTCTGTCCCAAGAAGTGAGAAGTTCCGGCTTGCAAAGAACGACCGTCTTGCATCATTGCTTCGATACAATAAGTTGTAACGGCGCCGGGGAATTTATCATATTCCGGTTTTTTACCTTTAATAACCGGCATAGCCATATCATTAACGCATAAATCTTCATACACTTTAAGCATCGTTTCGGCTTCTTGCTCAGCTTCTAGGAAAGTAGAGTGAGCGGTATGTCCTTCTTGCCATAAGAATTCACGAGTACGTAAGAACAAACGAGGTCTCATTTCCCAACGAACAACGTTAGCCCACTGGTTAATCAAAACCGGTAAATCACGATAAGAGTGTACCCATTTAGAGAATGAATCGGCAATAATGGTCTCTGAAGTAGGTCGAACGATAAGAGGTTCTTCAAGAGGGCTAGCTGGAACAAGTTTACCATCTTCCAAGCTTAAACGAGAATGAGTAACAATAGCCATTTCTTTAGCAAAACCTTCAACATGTTCGGCTTCTTTTTGGAAATAGCTTAAGGGGATGAAAAGCGGAAAATAACAATTTTCATGATTTGTTTCCTTAATCTTTTCATCTAATAAGCGCTGAATACGTTCCCAAATTCCGTATCCCCAAGGTTTAATAACCATACACCCCGGAGAAGAGGAAACTTCGGCCATATCAGCAGCAGCTATCACATTTTGATACCAATCCGGATAGCTGTTCTCTCTAATATTTTTCAGAGCCATAACCAAATATCCTTTTATTAAATTGTTTTAAAAGCGAACAAATTTAACACCCAAAAAAAGGTTATGTCAAGAATATTAGTGTGCAAAAGATGATTCATTTAATGATTTTTAAGAGATTAAAATATAAAATTAAAACCAATATGTACGAAAGGAAAAGAAGAGGATAATATGAAAAAAATATTAGCAATTTTATTGATGATGATGAGTTTTATCATGAACGGTTGCAAAAGCGAAAATGCAACGAACCGAATTTATGTCTTTTCACAACCAGGATGTATTCATTGTGAACATGCTCGTGAGTATATGCAAAGATATTACAAGAATTATGACATAAAAGAGATGAATATTCGAGAAGGTAATAATATGGGTTATATGTTGGGGTATGCGAGAAAATTTAAGGTATCCCAACAGAGTTTAGGTACGCCTTTTATTGTAATGGGTAATCAATATATAATGGGATGGGGAAATCAACAAGTGAAAGATTTTAATCGTTATGCTAAAAACTTCCGTCCACAAAATCAAAAATAATGGACGATAATAAATTAAAAAAAAGCACCAATCAGCAAGAGAGGTGCTTTTTTATGTATAAGTAATTAATTATTACTTATTGAAATAGCGTTTTAAGAGGCCGTCAAATCCTCTGCCATGACGAGCTTCATCTTTAGCCATTTCGTGAATGCTATCGTGAATGGCATCATAACCGAGTTCTTTAGCTAAAGTAGCAATTTTCTTTTTACCATCACAAGCCCCAAATTCAGCATCTGCGCGCATTTGAACGTTTTTCTCTGTAGAATCTGTCACAACTTCACCAAGCATTTCGGCAATACGAGCAGCATGGTCAGCTTCATCTAAAGCGTAGCGTTTGAAAGCCTCAGCAATTTCAGGATAACCTTCACGGTCAGCCTGACGGCTCATAGCAAGATACATACCAACTTCACAGCATTCACCGTTAAAGTGTTCACGAAGACCAGCAACAACACGTTCATCTAAACCTTTGGCAACGCCGATTCTGTGTTCATCAGCATAAGCTTTATTTTCTTCATCCATTAATTTAAAAGTTTTAGCACCGCAAATAGGACAAACTTCAGGCATAGTATCGCTTTCGATAACTTGTCCGCAAACTGTACAAATATATTTCATGAGATTAGTCCCTTTCATAATAAATTCAAACAAGGTATATGTAGGAAGTAATAAATCAAAAGTCAAATACTAAAATCTGTGTAAAGAAAAAGTTTTAACTTGAGTGAAAAAGAGAGATACATAAAATAAACATAAGCATAATTACCTATATTAACAAGGTAATAGCTAGATAAATATAATAGGGAGATAATTATGAGTGATAAAATGATGAAGATAGTACTTTCTGTACTAACAGTTATTTTATTAATTTTAATCATCGGTCTGGTTGCTATGAAAGGTGGAGCAACAAAGGCCGATTTAAATAAAATAGCATTAAGAATAGGAGAACTGCGTCAATATCGAACCATGAATAGAGCGGATATAAATGGTGCGATGGAAAAAGCATTTTCAAGAATAGGTTACAATGTTGTAACTACAACAGAGGATAATTTATATACAGACGCCTCCAAAGATGCCGGTGTAAATTTATACATTCGCGGCTATGGTCCGTATAATGAAGTAAAGACAAATGCCAAAGGTGTTAATGTTGTATATATCAGAGATTATGACTCTTTGTTTGAAGAGGAAGCAAAAGTTTTCGATGGTGTAGCCACATCATCTCCAGATTTTTATAATTATTTGCTTGGAGCAGGTTACGCTGCAGCTTATGTTCCGGAATTTACAGATCCGTCAGTATATTATCCGGCACCTAAAAAAGAATTGGAAAGAGATTTATTATATGTAGGCGATAACAATCGTCCAAGTAAAGCAATAGCAACAGCTGTAGAGGCAAAGTTGCCTTTAGAAATATATGGTCGTTTCTGGGCGGGAAATATAGATGAGAAATTTATTAAAGGAGAATATATTCATGATAATGATTTAGGATCATATTTTTCATCAGCTAAAATTAATTTAGTGAATGTCAGCGATCACGAAGCAGAGCTGTTGATAATTCCATCACGAGTATTTGATATAGCTGCAAGTAAAGGCTTTATGCTTGCTCCCTATAATAAAGGGATAGAAAATGTTTTCGGTGATGCGATTCCAATGTATAAAAACGCAGAAGAACTAAAAACTCTTTATAACCAATATATCAATGATGAAAAAGCACGGGCAGAAAAAGCTGAAAAAGCTTATAAAATAGCTGTTTCAGAATATAATGTTGATTTATTTGTTCAACGGATCAACGGTTTAGTAGAGTTTTTAATAAACGAGAAGAAACTCTAGAAATGAAATTGCCTATAGTACAAAAAATTTATATCATTCTATTGGCAATAGTTGCGGCAGTGGCGCTATGCGTCCTGCCGTTTTTTGCGATTGATAAAGAGACAATATATGTATATACTGCAAATATATATCCAGATAGTCGAGAGCAAGGTTTTGTTAATGCATTAAAAAGAATAGGTTACAAAGTTAAATTAAATAATAAATCATCTCCTGCGCCCGATAGTATAGGTTTTTGGTTTACGCCACCGAAGTATTTGGCAAAAATTAATCAATCGCAAGCTAAATATAATTTAATTTATAGTGAGGGATATTACCCGCTAGATAGTCAAGAAGTTCAAACAAATTTAATAATATTAACACCATATCAGGATTTATATGAGCACTATGTTCGCTCAAATATCAAAAGCGCAAAATTTGTATTAGGTGTTAATTTAGAAGATTTCTCTGTAAATTCGAAAAATTTTTTGAAAGGATATAAGAAATATCCGTTGATATATTATGGGGGAGATACTCTATCGCCATTAGCAGAGAAATTACGCCAAGAAAAAAATGTTAAGTTTTTAGTTCAAAAAGGTGAAATCGGTGCAAATATCTTACCGATAAAAGAAGGAGATGTAACTGAAAGGGGGGATTTTTTATCTAAAGCAAGTATTGTGGCTTTGTACAATTATGAAAACAGTCCACAAAGAAAGTATATTCAACCAGAACTTATGGAAGCTGCAGCATCAGGGGCTTTAGTTGTCAGTACTCCTAATAGTGCCGTTGAGGAAATATATGGGGATAGTATTGTTATGTATAGAAATTTAGAAGAGTTTCCCAAACAAATAAATTATTATCTGACTCATCAGGAAATTATGAGGAACAAGATAATAAAAGCTCATAAAATAACCGCAGAAAAATTAAGTTCAGAAGCTTCGGCACGCAGAATACATGAACTTATAGAATGGTTAAACAGAACTAAGCGTAACGGCGATTAATAATAGAAGCGGCATCCTTCATCTCTTCATCAATTAAGCGATGCTCTATACCATCATATTCGATAGCTTCCCAATCAATATTATGTTTCTCTAACCAATCTTTAGTAAAATCAAGAGTTTTATACTGTACGGATAAATCGCTCGTGCCGTGGAATAAATAAATTTCTGGTCGAGAAGAAAGTTCCTTTTCTAACATATCTTTACCACAAATAATACCCGCAAACGGAAATATCCCACCAAGTTCATATTTACGCGTCAGTCCCACATACATAGAAAGCATAGCTCCTTGTGAAAATCCCATTAAAAAAGTATCTTTATTTTTCACTTTAAGTTCGTGCTGCAAAGATGTGATAAAGGAATTAATTTTTTTAGCCGCCTGACTGATGCGTATACCTGTTCGGTTATAAATTTCAACAATTTCCGCAGTAGACGTTTCAGGTTTTCTCCTTTTTCTGTCAGGGTCAACATCAACCAAGGCGTACCACTGTTTTTTAGAGGGGTTACGCTCACTTTGCATATCTGCTTCAGGAACAACAACCAAAGCCCCCTTAACATCTTTGGCTAACGTTTCTGCAAAGGGTTCAACATCTTCAATACAGCTATTATACCCATGCAAAAAAACAATAAGTTTATCAACCTTATCATCGGATTTAAAAGCCTTATATTTAAAGATACTCATAAAAAACCTCACCAATAATACAAAATGTTTAGCTTGGTAAAAGTTAAAAATATACTAAAATATACGAAAAATTTACGAATATTAAGTAAAAAGAAACAAAATATTGGAAAGGTAAAAGTATGTTGCACCAAGTAAGCGTGTATGAAAAAGTTGTTACAGCAATATGTCAAGATCACGAAGTTATATACAAAGATTATGCGGAAGAATGGCGTAGGAGAGGACATTATAAAGAGGAATTTGCGACATTTGTAGAATATACGCGCTATGCAAATAGTCTGGTTAAAGAAAAAGATTTTACATTAAAATGTGCAATAGAAAAGGCTAAAAAAGCAGGTCTTACAATAATTAAAGAACTGATACCTGAATTTTTACTTTTACCATCAGAGAAAAAGACGATACTAAAAGCAGAAGAGCAAGGTCGCATAAAAGCCGGTGAGGTTATAAGATTTAAGGGATACAATCGAGAAATCATCGGATGCGATTATAGCCGATTGCCGGAAGATACGGATGCGTTTGTTGTATTTTCGGGCCACCCTGGAGCAGCAAGTCCTGCTGTTTATGCGTGGTTTAAGCATTTTCGCCGCACTGGAAAAGCTGTAAAGTTGATTTTTCTAGGGTTAAAAGATAATCAAGGTAATTCCGATTTCACAGATTCTAGTTTAGTGTATAATGTCGGTTCCGAGCAAGAGATGTATCGTCGCTATTTTAAGGCAATGGGAGTTTCGCATGAAATTGTAGATGAATGTATAAGTGAAGCCTATGATATTTCAACCGAAGATAATATTGAAAGGTTGGCGGAGATAAAGAATAAAATATGGGGAGATAAAGAAATCAAATTGGTTATGTTCGGCTATCCTGTCTATCAAACCCGAATTGCTACTGAATTTGCATGGAGTTTTTCTAGAATGGAAAAAGAAGGAAAATGTAAAGGTGTTAATTTTATAATGCCGTCATATAAACCCAGTCAAAGTGAGTACGAGCGTTATTTTTCATACGATAATTTGAATGGCATCGCCTCAGATATTATCATTGGTAATTGTACGGCACACCCATACCGAGTAAAAGGAGAACCACGTTTTGATATAGGGTGGGGAAAATATCCGGAAGCGTATAAAAAAATACTGCCGTTAAGTTTGGTTTATTCATATCCGAATGTGGCACACGAATTAGCGGGAACAGATATAAAGGTAGCAACGGTGTTAAAGATATTGAGAGCGATACAGCACAAGACATACGGGTACGAGCATCCAAAGAAAACCGATAAGCAGATATGTTATAATGTTTTGGCGATGCGTCGTCGATTGGTAGAAGAAAAATTGAGCGATAAAAGATTGATAAAAGAAGGATACGGATTAAGTAAAGCCGAATATTTGCAACGTCTGCGAGCAACACAGCAGCGCTAAAATATAGTTTAAAAAAGCGCTTGACAAGTGAAATAAAAAGAACTAAAGTAGAACAAAATTGAACGCAGATGGAGGGAGTATGTTAACACCGAAACAACATAAACTACTGGTTTATATAGATAATTTTATTAAAGAAACCGGACATTCGCCATCATTTGAAGAAA